>CAZYJQ010000048.1:0-12007 GCA_964647835.1 uncultured Desulfovibrio sp.
CTTTCGTGACACCGCTTTTTGCTTAGCGAGGTAAAGGAATGGCGATTCCTTATACCGTAAATGTAAGAGCGTTCTCTTGAATGTCAATAGTTACCTGCTGTTCATCGGTAATTTCTCCGGCAATTATTTTCTTAGCCAGAGGTGTCTCAATGTACTGCTGGACATAACGACGAAGGGGGCGCGCCCCGTAAACAGGGTTATAGGCCACTTCCGCCACATATCGCTTGGCCGCGTCCGTTAGGGTTACGCCCATTTTGCGTTCTTCAAGGCGCGCGTTCAGGTTGCCAAGGATAATGTCAACGATGGACACAATCTGTTCAAGCTGGAGGGGCGTAAAGAGCACAATTTCATCAACTCTGTTCAAAAACTCAGGTTTAAAATAGTGGCGCATGTCGCCCATGACATTTTCACGAACACCTGATTCAAAGGTACCGTCAGGACGAATGCCGTCCAGCATTTTATCCGACCCGATATTGGAAGTCATGATAATAATCGTATTCCTGAAATCAACGGTTCTGCCCTTGCTGTCCGTAAGTCGCCCGTCGTCTAGGATTTGCAAAAGCGCGTTAAAGACATCGGGGTGAGCCTTTTCAATTTCGTCAAAAAGGATGACGCAGTAGGGCTTACGGCGCACAGCCTCGGTGAGTTGTCCGCCTTCTTCATACCCCACATATCCCGGAGGCGCCCCAATAAGACGCGCCACAGCATGTTTTTCCATATATTCGCTCATATCAAGGCGGACCATGTTTTCTTCCGTATCAAAGAGCGCTTGGGCAAGGGTTTTGCAAAGTTCGGTTTTACCTACCCCGGTGGGGCCGAGGAAAATAAAGGACCCGATGGGGCGCCTCATGTCCGACAGACCTGCCCGAGAGCGGAGTACAGCCTCAGCAACGGCGGTAATGGCTTCGTCTTGGCCGATGACGCGCTGATGCAAAATTTCCGGCAGATTAAGGAGCTTTTCCCTTTCCGTTTCCAGAAGTTTGGTGACGGGAATGCCTGTCCAGCGAGCCACAATTTCAGCTACATCGTCAGGGCGTACTTCTTCACGCAAAATGCGGTTGGCCTCAACATCGGCAATATCTTCTTCCAAGGCCGCAAGCTCTTTTTCAAGCTGTTGGATGGTGCCATAGCGCAATTCCGCGGCTTTGTTCAGGTCGTAAGCACGTTCGGCTTCTTCCATGGCGCGGCGGGCTTGCTCAAGGGCTTCTTTGGTTTCTCTAACCTTATTAATGCCGCCTTTTTCTTTTTCCCACTGTTCCATCAGAACGGCCTGATTAGCGCGCAGTTCTTCGAGTTCATTCTCCAGCTTTTCAAGCCTGTCTTTAGATCCTGCGTCGGTTTCACGGCGCAGAGCTTCCCGTTCGATTTCCAGTTGCATGATTTTGCGGCGGGCTTCGTCCAGCTCCGAAGGCATGGAGTCGATTTCCGTACGAATCATGGCTCCTGCTTCGTCGATGAGGTCAATGGCCTTATCGGGAAGCTGGCGGTCGCTGATGTAACGGGTTGAAAGATTGACGGCTTCCACAATGGCGGCGTCGGTAATGCGCACCCCGTGGTGCACTTCAAAACGTTCGCGTAGACCTCGCAGAATGGAGATGGCGTCTTCTTTATTGGGCTCTTCAACCAAGAGGGGCTGAAAGCGACGCTCAAGGGCCGGGTCTTTCTCAATATATTGGCGATATTCGTCAATGGTGGTGGCGCCGATGCAGTGAAGCTGACCGCGAGCCAGCATAGGTTTTAAAATGTTGCTGGCGTCCATGGCCCCGTCGGTACGCCCAGCCCCAACGATAGTATGGAGCTCGTCAATGAAAAGGATAATCCCGCCGTCTGACTCTTCCACTTCTTTTAAGACAGCTTTGAGGCGTTCTTCAAACTCGCCGCGATATTTAGCGCCGGCGATAAGTGAGCCCATATCAAGGGCAAAAAGCTGTTTGCCTTTCAAGCCTTCGGGAACGTCACCGTTAAGTATGCGGTGGGCAAGTCCTTCGACAATGGCTGTTTTGCCAACGCCCGCTTCCCCAATGAGCACAGGGTTGTTTTTAGTGCGCCGAGAAAGAATGCGGATACACCGCATAATTTCAGCGTCACGCCCAATGACGGGGTCAAGCTTTCCGCTCTTGGCTTCATCCACAAGGTTGCGCCCGTATTTAGACAGAGCTTCGTAGGTGGCTTCGGGGTTGGACGAGGTGACACGTTGGTTGCCCCTTACGGCGGTCATGGCGCTGAGAAGTCCTTCCTTGGTGACGCCAAGGCCTTTGTTGATCTTGCCGATTTCCGTTGAGGGGGACTCGTCCGCCATGGCGCAGAAGATATGCTCAACGCTTACATATTCATCCTTCATACGTTCGGCGTTGGCTTGCGCTTCTTGCAAAACAGCGTGCAGGCGGGGGGTAATGGACATCTGGTCGTTAAATGATCCCCCTCCGCTGACCGAAGGCCGCCTGTTGAGCTCTGCTGTCAGGGCTTCTTCATAAAGTTTCGGCGTAACCTTGGCCTTTTGTAAAATACGGGGAACAAGCCCGTCATGTTGTAAAACAAGGGCAAGGGCGAGATGTTCCACGTCAATTTGCTGGTGACCCATGCGGGCGCTCAGTTCTTGGGCGGCACCGATGGCCTGCTGTGATTTTTCAGTAAATTTTCTAATATCCATATATAACCTCCAGGCAATGACCTTTGTCATGCAGGAAAATAAAAATAGGGTGCGTTTTAGGCTCACGCGGGAGCGGCGAAACTTACGAGACTTCGTTTTTTTAAGCCATATTCGTTTCCGTAATTATCAGGGAAAATCACGTTAATCGTCATTTTCTCACAGTTTTAGCCGTCAGGATTGTTCTAGATTGCACGGCTTTACCTTTGTAAGCTTTCCTTGTACTGCACTTTCAAACAAAAAGACTCTCAAACGCAGAGGTGCAAAGGACATCATGCCCTTTGCAGGGTGCTTAAAGGACAGCGTCTCTCAAAAAAACGGCCCCACTATTTCCTCTGGAATTACGATTTTTTTTCTGTTTCTGCTAGAGAGCGAAGCTTTTCCCAGAGTTCTTTTTCTTCATCAGTCAAAGTTTTTGGACTGGTTATTACTGTAACCACCATTTGACTGCCTTTGTTCTTTCCTGTCCCCAGGCCTTTGTCACGCAGGCGTAACTTTTTCCCGCTATCTGTCCCGGGGGCGATGGTGAGGTCCACTTCGCCTGTGAGGGTGGGGATTCGCGACGTGCAACCAAGGGCGGCGTCCCAAGGGGTGAGATTGAGCTCGTAGATAATGTCGTCGCCGTCTAGGGTAAAAGGCGGGCTTGGGGTTACGTTTATTTTTAAATATAAGTTGCCTGCTGGGCCGCCGCTAAATCCCGCGTCCCCTTGCCCTGAGAGGCGGATTTTTCCACCGTTACGAATGCCGGCCGGGATATTTACTTCAAGCGAGCGACCGCCAACGGAAATATTTTTCTTACCACCGTGATAGGCGTCGTTCAGCGAGAGGGAGAGGGTGGCTTCAACATCACGGCCCTTTTGCGGCTGACGGGCATAGCTCCCAAAGGGGTTGCCACCGCCACTGAAACTTTGTCCACCGCCAAAGCCACCTTGGCCTCCAAAGCCACCGCCAAAAATAGTTTCAAAAAAGTCACTAAACCCCGAACCATCAAAGTTTTGCCCATTAAAAGAGAAATTGGCATTCTCAAAGCCCGGAGGGCGTTGGAAGTTCTGCCCGTTTTGCCAGTTGGGGCCTAACTGGTCGTACATGGCCCTTTTTTCAGGGTCTTTAAGTACTTCGTGGGCTTCGTTAATCTCCTTGAAACGGTCCTCGGCTTTTTTGTCGTCGCGATTAAGGTCCGGGTGGTATTTTTTGGCGAGGTTTTTAAAAGCCTTGCTGATTTCAGCCTTGGTGGCTTTTTTATCAACCCCGAGAATTTTATAATAGTCCTTATATTCTACACCCATAGTATGTATCGCTCCTTGATCAAAAAATAATGGACAGCCCGTTTCAAGTGTCCTGCTATATAAATAAACATGCTTGCGTATTAGTCAATACATTGACGGAAAAATGCTGCATAACGCAATTATATGTTTTTTTACGGTTGTCTGGTCTGCTTTTTCTGTGATTTTACCATGTCTTTGAAAAACCGCCAGCCTAAGGGCCCGAGGGAGCCCTAGGGACTATGCGGTCCACTATGGGTATGTACACCCTTGAAAGATGAGCACAGTCCCATCAGTATGAACATTGAGCGCGGGCTAAAAAATATCCTGCTCATTGGAAAAATAAGTAGCGGAGGTTGTGAAAAACCCTTTATCCCCCCTTTGAGAGAGGGGAAATGCTTGGAATACACTTTTTTAAAGCAAGTATAAAATCATGTATTTTCATTAGTTATATGCTTAAATGGAAAATATTTTCAAGCCCCCTTGACAATATGTAAAAAATTTCACAAACTATGCATAACGGTCTTACTACTGAGAATTAGTAAGTGTGTGGCATTTTTTTGGTAGTGTAATTGTGGTTAAACAGTTTCGCTGTTTATTTATAACTGAGGAGTTAGCATTATGTCTAAATTGGTTCCCCCACATGGTGGTAAAGGTCTTGTCTGTTCTTTGCTTGAAGGTTCAGCCCGTGATGCTGAGCTGTCAAAAGCCAAAGGCTTGAAAAAGGTTGTAATTAGCCCTCGCGTACGTGGCGACCTCATCATGATGGGTATTGGTGGTTTTTCACCCTTAAAAGGATTCATGACGAAGGCTGACTGGAAAAGTGTTTGCGAAAGCTTTACCCTGAGCGATGGTACTTTCTGGCCTGTGCCCGTTATTTTGGACGCCAGCAAAGCTGAAGCCGATCCCATTGCCGTTGGTGAAGAAATCGCCCTTGAATATGACGGTCAAATCTATGCAACCATGAAGGTTTCAGAAAAGTTCGCCCTTTCCGCCGATGAGAAGAAGTGGGAATGCGAAAAGATTTTCCGTGGCGCTGGTGAAGACTCTGAAGGCAGCCGTTTCTGGGAAATCGCTGAAGATGAGCACCCTGGCGTTAAAATGGTTATGGGTCAGAAGGAATTCTGCCTTGCGGGTGACGTAAAAGTTCTTTCCGAAGGTAACTATCCTGACAAATATAAAGGCATTTACAAGCGTCCTGCCGAACTCCGCGCAGAACTCGACAAAAAAGGCTGGGCCACTGTTGCAGCTCTCCAGCTGAGAAACCCCATGCACCGCTCTCACGAATATCTCGCTAAAATCGCCGTTGAAGTATGCGATGGCGTTGTTATCCACTCTTTGATTGGTAACTTGAAGCCCGGTGATATTCCTGCTGAAGTGCGTGTAAAAGCCATTGATATTCTCGTTGAAAATTACTTTGTTAAAGAAAACGTTATTCAGGCCGGTTATCCCCTCGACATGCGTTATGCTGGTCCCCGCGAAGCTCTGCTTCACGCCCTGTTCCGTCAGAACTACGGCATGAACCGCCTTATCGTTGGTCGTGACCACGCTGGCGTTGGTGACTTCTACGGCATGTTCGAAGCTCAGGATATTTTTGACCGCATCCCTGTTACAGGTAATGCCGCCAAAGATCTTCTTTGCGAACCCTTGAAAATTGACTGGACCTTCTATTGCGTAAAGTGTGATGGCATGGCCTCCCTGCGCACCTGCCCTCACGGCAAAGAAGACCGCGTCATCCTTTCCGGTACCAAGCTTCGTAAGATGCTTTCCGAAGGTGCTGATGTGCCCGATCACTTTGGACGTGACGAAGTATTGGTTCTCCTGCGCGAGTACTATGCTGGCTTGACTGAAAAAGTTGAAGTCAAGATGCAAGGCGCCGCTTCCGGTGAAGTAATGAAATAAGTCGTCCAAACGACAATTCTACAAACAAAAGGCCCTGAAAAGGGCCTTTTGTTTTGGTAAAAAGCGGCATGCATGGGGCTTGATGGGGTTCCATGAGCAAACTGAAAGGGGGGAGGTTCTCTTTACTCGTTAAAAGGAGCAGTATTTTCTATTAAGTACAGGCAGAGAATTTGCTAAGGACTGCAAGGTATTGAAATGCTAGGTTGGTCTGCCCAGGCTAAAGGGATTGAGGGCATGCAGGGCGGAGGAAGGCATATATAATAGGAGACATATATGAAGAAGACTCATAATGGAGAGCCTATATAATGATAGAAGAGGCACCGTGGTGATGAGGCGGTGTTTATTGGGCTCTTGAGTGGGAGGAGCGGTGGAGAAGAGTGCAGGGAAGACTGGCGGTATTTGCAGGGAAGGCTGGTGCAGTGGAGGAGGGCGTTGCCTGCTGTGGCGGTACATGCGCCAGAACATGAAATGGTAGGTGAGCGGGCGTAAGGTTAAGGGGGGAAAGCAGGCTGTGGCGCAACTAAGTATCAGAGGCGTTTTCGTATCTTAGGTTCTTGTCTGGTAGAGAGGATTTGAGGAGAAGGGTGCCCGCGCCAATGGTGAGATGAACGAAGAAAAAAAGGGGGAGATAAGACGTTGTAGGTCAGAAAAGTGAATTAAGGGAAAAAGTATCAGGTTTTCCATCTTTTTTTAAAAAACCACTTGACCAAGAACGCCTGAAGGTGTAATTACACACTTCGCGCCTCTGGTATAGAGGCAATTTCCTCTGGCAACAGAGGGGAGCGGGTCGAGCCCGCTTCACCGCGCCTGGTTGTACACAAGCCAATCAGGTTTGACATTTGCAGGCTATAAAGCCGTGTATGTCTTATTGTGCTCTCCTGAAATGCTCCAGGGAGATGTGCGACGGGGTGAAAGAAGCCCCTGTTATACGCCTGCAAAGAACAACCTGTTTGGAATACAAATGTGGCTGGCTGTGTAGGCAAATTTTAAGTAAGTAAAAGATATTTTTGGGAAAATTGGTCTATGGAGCCAGCCATTTTTCTTTTACACGGAGAACCGAGCGATGACGACAGTAAGCAGTGATCGTATCAGGATTAAACTCAAGGCCTACGATTTTCGTATCCTTGATAAGGCTGTTTCTGAGATTGTGGACACAGCGCGCAACACAGGCGCCGGCATTGCCGGGCCCATTCCGCTGCCAACAAATATCCACAAGTATACTGTTAACCGTAGTGTTCACGTAGACAAAAAGTCCCGTGAGCAGTTTGAACTACGTATTCACAAAAGGCTCGTCGATATTATCGAGCCAACTCAGCAAACCGTTGATGCCTTGGGCAAGCTTTCTTTGCCCGCAGGTGTTGATGTAGAAATTAAGCTGTAGCGAGGATGTCATGGCTGAGAAATTGGGAATTTTAGGTCGTAAACTTGGCATGACCCGCATTTTTACCGAAGACGGGCGCGCAGTGCCAGCTACGGTAATCGAAGCAGGTCCCTGTTCAGTAGTACAGGTGAAAAATGTCGAAAAAGACGGCTACGACGCTATACAAATCGCCTATGGCGAGGCTAAGGAAAAACATGTGACCAAGCCTTTGGCTGGTCATTTTAAAGCCGCGGGCACCGGATTGTTCCGTACCCTGAAAGAAATTCGTTTGACGGCTCCTGCTGAAAAGGCTGTGGGCGATGTTATCGATGTTTCAGTGTTCTCCGCTGGTGATGTTGTTAAAGTTACCGGGCAAAGCATTGGTAAAGGTTTCGCAGGCGTTATGAAACGCTGGAACTTTGCTGGAATGAACGCGACCCACGGTGCCGAAAAGGTTCACCGTAACGCTGGTTCCATCGCCAGTAACGCCGAACGAGGCGTGGTGGGCAAAGGTAAAAAAATGGCCGGACATATGGGCTGTGAGCGAGTAACTGTATCCAGCGTTGTTGTTCTGGCTATCCGTCCTGAAGAGAACGTGCTTGTGGTTAAGGGTGCAATCCCTGGCCCCAAAAACGGCCTCGTCATGGTTCGGCAGAAGTAGAGAGGAATAGCGAATGGCTCAGATAACTATTTTTGATCAGCAGAAGAAAGAAGCCGGCAGCGTAGCCCTTTCACCTGAAGTTTTTGAGGTGCCAGTACGTGCCGAGATTCTGAACCTGGTTGTGCGCGCTCAAAGAGCTTCTTGGCGTGCAGGGACTCACTCGACCTTGAACCGCGCCATGAAAAAGGCCAGCGGTGCCAAGCCTTTCCGTCAGAAAGGTACAGGTCGCGCTCGTGCGGGTTCTACTGTGTCCCCCATTTGGGTTGGCGGTGCGGTGACTTTTGGTCCCCATCCCCGTGACTATAGCTTCAAGGTAAACCGTAAGGTGTGGAGACTAGCATTGCGCATGGCGCTGTCCTCCCGTCTTGCTTCCGGTAATCTGCTTGTTGTTAAGGATATTACCCTGCCTGAAGTCAAAACCAAACATTTTGCTAAGGTAAAGGCTGACCTCGGGTTGGGCAAGACCCTTATTGTTGCCCCTAAAGAAGCGGAAGGCGTATTTTTGGCCGCCCGTAACTTACCCGGTGTAACCGTTCTTACCCCTGAACAGCTTAATGTGTATGACATCCTCAATCATGGTTACCTCGTTCTCTTAGAGAGCGTCGTGGCTCCTGTGACTGAGCGTCTTTCTGCTTAAGAGGTTGGTTATGGATTATACACAAATATTACTTCGCCCTGTAATTACTGAAAAGGGCACTTTTGTTAAGGAAATATCCAACCAGGTTGTTTTTTTCGTGCATAAAGATGCCAACAAGGTTGAGATTAAGAAGGCTGTTGAAGAGGCCTTTAACGTAGAGGTTGAATCGGTCAACGTGGTGAATAAAAAACCCCTTGCCAAAGTATTCAGCCGTGGGCGCAAGCGCCTCAATGGTCGGGTTGCCGGCTATAAAAAGGCCTATGTAACCCTCGCCCCGAATAACAAGATTGATTTCTTTGAGGGAGTGTAAGCCATGTCTATTCGTCAGCTTAAACCTACCTCTCCCGGACGCCGCAATATGTCGGTTGCCGGTTTTGAGGAACTGACGGCCAAGCGTCCTGAAAAGTCGCTTACAGTCGGTCTTCGCAAGAAGGCTGGTCGTAACCACTTTGGTCGTATCACCATGCGTCGTCGTGGTGGCGGACACAAACGCTTGTACCGCATAATCGATTTTAAACGTAATAAGATTGATATGAGCGCAACTGTACTCACCATTGAGTACGACCCTAACCGTACTTCCCGTATTGCCCTTGTGCAGTATGAAGACGGCGAAAAGCGCTACATCATCGCCCCCGTGGGCATCAAGGTTGGTGACAAGGTTCTTTCTTCTGAGAAAGCCGACATCAAACCTGGTAACGCGCTGCCTATGAGCCGCATCCCCGTGGGTACGCTTATTCACAATATTGAACTTAACCCCGGCAAGGGCGGTCAATTCTGCCGCAGTGCCGGCACATACGCTCAGCTTATCGCTAAAGAAGGCAAATATGTGCTTTTGCGCATGCCTTCGAGTGAAGTTCGCAAAGTGCTCGCCATCGGCGTGGCCTCCATCGGTCAAGTCGGTAACATCCAGCACGAGAACCTCACCATTGGTAAGGCTGGTCGCAGCCGTTGGCTCGGTCGTCGTCCTAAGGTTCGTGGCGTTGCTATGAACCCCGTTGACCACCCCCTCGGCGGTGGTGAAGGAAGAAGCTCCGGTGGTCGTCACCCCGTTACGCCTTGGGGTGTACCAACCAAGGGTTACAAAACTCGTGATCCCAAAAAACCTTCTTCCAAGCTAATTGTTAGCCGGCGCAAGCAGGGTAGGTAGGAGTTAATCTATGCCAAGATCGCTTAAAAAAGGTCCATTTGTGGATGGCCACCTCATTAAGAAGGTTGAAGCCGCAACAGCGAATAATGATCGTCGCGTTATCAAAACTTGGTCACGCCGTTCAACCATTATTCCTGAAATGGTAGGTCTTACATTTGCTGTTCATAACGGAAAAAAATTCGTGCCTGTGTTCGTTACCGAAAACATGGTCGGTCACAAACTCGGAGAGTTTTCCATTACCCGAACCTATTATGGGCATGCCGCCGATAAAAGGTCCAAGGCTAAAAAGTAGGGCTTAAGTCATGGGAAAAAATGCAACTTTACGAAGAGAACGTGCTAACGTGCAAAAGCTTGAAAAAGCGAAGACACCTACTGCCTCATTACGCGCAGTTCGTGTTTCCCCACGTAAAGCCGGCCTCGTCGCTAAAAACGTTATAGGAAAGCCTGTTAGTGAAGCTCTTGATATTCTTCTTCTAACACCCCAAAAATCCGCTGGTATCATTCGTCAGGTGCTGTATTCAGCTCTTTCGAACGCTACTAACAACGAGCCACATTTGACTGCTGGCATCGACGCGGACGCATTGGTAGTGAAGAATGTTATTGTTTCCGAAGGGCCAAGCTGGAAACGCTTTATGCCGCGCGCTCAAGGCCGTGCGACCCAAATCATAAAACGTACCAGTCACATCACCGTCATTCTTGCCGAGAACTAGGAAAAAGATATGGGTCAAAAAGTAAATCCATTCGGGTTCCGGCTCGGGTACAACAAGAACTGGCAGTCACGCTGGTATAGTAAGAAAGAGTACTCGGCCTATGTATTCGAGGATCATCAAATCCGTCGTCATGTGAAAAAGCTTCTTTACGCCGCAGGTCTCGCTCGCATCGAAATCGAGCGCCCCGGTGATAAAGTTCGCCTGATTCTCTCCACCGCCCGCCCCGGTATCATTATCGGTCGTAAAGGTGTTGAAATCGAAAAACTGCGCGCCGATTTGAAAAAGAAGTTTAAACGTGAGTTTTCCATTGAAGTGAACGAAATTCGTCGTCCTGAAACGGAAGCTCAATTGGTGGCAGAAAACGTTGCTCAACAGCTCGAACGTCGTGTGGCCTTCCGCCGCGCCATGAAACGTACTGTGGCAATGTCCAACAAGTTTGGTGCCGAAGGCATTAAGATCAGCTGCTCCGGTCGTTTGGCTGGTGCTGAAATCGCACGTACCGAATGGTACCGCGACGGTCGTGTGCCCCTTCATACACTTCGCGCCGACATTGACTATGGGTATGCTGAAGCCAGCACTACTTATGGAATTATCGGTGTTAAGGTGTGGATATTCAAGGGTGAACTCCTTGATCACGAGGTAGAAACCAATGCTAAGTCCTAGAAGAACAAAATTCCGCAAAATGCAAAAGGGCCGTTTAAAGGGCCCAGCGCCACGCGGTGCGTCCATTGCCTTTGGTGACTTTGGCCTCAGAGCCCTAGAACATGGCAAAATCACGAACCAGCAAATTGAAGCTGCTCGTATTGCCATGATGCGTCACATCAGGCGTGGTGGTCGGGTCTGGATTAGAATTTTCCCAGACCATGTCTATACTTCAAAACCTCTTGAAGTTCGTATGGGTAAAGGTAAAGGCGCCCCAGCTGGCTGGTACGCACCTGTAAAACCTGGTCGTATTCTTTATGAGCTCAAAGGCGTTCCCTTTGACCTCGCCAAAGAAGCCCTCACCCGTGCGGCTCATAAGCTTCCCATTAAAACTGCTATTGTGGTCAGGGAGGGGTTATAATAATGAGTTCCGTCGTTCGTAAGGTGCATCACCTTGAGCGTTATCGCAAAGTGCACAAGTCTCCCGCGATAGCTGAGCGCCAAGGTAAAGGTAAACTGCAGGCACGCGAAGCCGCTGTTCTTTCTTTGAAAGATGCTTTAAAGCACAAAAAAGAAAGCAACAAGCTCGTGAAGGAACTTGATTCCTTGAGCGTTGCAGAGTTAGAGGCAAAAGTTATGGAAGCCCGTAAAGAGCTCTTTAACCTTCGGTTCAAGCACGCTACTGGTCAGTTGGAAAATGTTGCAGCTCTTTCTGCGACCAAACGCCAGATTGCTCGAATTCTTACTTTGATTAAGCAGAAAGAAGTGGGGGCCTAAGAGATGTCCGCAGCATCCCTCGAACATAAAAAAGGCAGATCCCTGGTTGGTACTGTTGTAAGCGACAAGAACGATAAAACCATTATCGTCCGTGTTGAAACCCAGACCAAACACCCTTTGTTTAAAAAATATATCCGTCGGCACAAGAAATTTGCCGCGCACGACCCTAATAACGAGTGCGGCATTGGCGATATCGTTGAAATCATCGAGTTTCGCCCCATGAGCCGTACCAAACGCTGGCATTTAGTTTCCATTGTGGAAA
>CAZYJQ010000049.1:0-11999 GCA_964647835.1 uncultured Desulfovibrio sp.
TTGGATTTTATCGGATGAGGCTGGATTATGATTTTGGGGAAATCATTTCCCCTGCGAGAAGTTCTTTCTTTATGTATGAGGAAAAACAATGTTGAAGCATGAAAAAATGGTGACTGAGGCAGAGCTTCTTTCTCGCCTTGTCCCCCTTCGTGAGCAGGGAAAAAAAATAGTTTTTACCAACGGGTGCTATGATATCCTTCATCCGGGGCATGTGGATTTGTTGGCTCGGGCCCGTGCCTTAGGGGATGTTCTTATTATGGGCCTCAATGACGATGATTCCGTTCGCCGTCAAAATAAAGGGCCTGATCGCCCCATTAATACCCTGACGGATAGAGCTTTTGTTTTGGCGCATCTCGCTTCTGTTGACTTTGTGGTTCCCTTTGGAGAAGATACACCCCATACGCTAATCCAATCCATCCAGCCTGATATTTTAGTCAAAGGCGGTGACTGGAATTTAGATAGCATTGTGGGCAGGGATATTGTTGAAGGTAATGGCGGTAAGGTTTATGCTTTACCTTTGCTTGCAGGTTATTCCACCACAGCTTTGATTGCCACCATTCGCGAAAGAGGGCGTTTATGAAAAAAGTTTTTTTCTTGATATTGGCCTTAGGGCTATTTATGGGGAACGTGGCCTTTGCCTCCTTGCCTGTTTCACCCAAATCCGTTGTATTTTTGCCAGGTGAGGTCATGGTGCGGGCTGAGCAAGTCGCCACTCCCGTTCAATCGGAACAGGGAACGTGGGAATACCGTCTGGTTTTGCCTGGCTCGGTTAACCAAAAGAGTTTTTATGTTACTGTGAACGGTCAGCGCCAGCCTTTTTCGTGGGTTGTTAAACCCGCTTGGGCGGAAGAGGCTATCACCGACCCAGCCCAAGAAACGGATGCGCCCAGAAAGGTGCTGTTAGAGACTTTTGTTAAGGCCGATAAAGAAAAACAAGAATTGCACAGCGCCATAAAGGGCCTTGAGCAGGCACGGATTTTTTGGGCCAATCGGACGGCGGTGCAAAACGAGAAAGCCCCCCTTTCCGCTGATGAGCTTAAAGCCATTGGCGCGACCATCGGGCAAGAGAGCGCTCAGTTAGAAACGGCCTTGTTTGAAAAGAAAAAAGCCCTGCAAGATAGTGAACGCTCATGGGCCAGAGCCAAAGAAGAACTCGCCAAATATGACGCGGCTCACGCTGTTGTTGAGGTGGCTATCCCGGTTATGGCTACTCTGGCGAGTGCGAGCGAAGCAAAGAGAACCGTTACCCTTGATTATAGTTATGTCCTTCCTGCCGCGGTGGAGGCTTCTTATGTGGTAAGCGCTGAGCCTGAGGCGGGGAAGCTTTCTTTGGTGCAAAGCGTAAAATTACAACAAATGTCGGGCATAGACTGGCATGATGTGGATGTATCCATTGCTTTTGTGAATAAGGACTATAGTTTGCGCCCACAGGCCGTGCGTCCGTGGCTCCTTGACTATCAAGCGCCCGCCAAGGCGAAGCTTGGTGATGCCATGGAGCATAAAGCAGGGGTAGCAGCGCAGCGCATGCGGTCTATGGACGAAGCTATGCCTGAACCTGTGTTGTTTGCCCCCATGCAGGCTGACGGCGCTGTAATGAACTGGGGAGCCATGCAAAAGGAAATGACTTCGTTCCGTCAGTGGGATTTGGGTAAAAGAAGCATAGCCAACGATAGCGCGACGACCATTGATTTGGCTTCGGAAAGTTATGAAGCCAAATATTTTTATACTTTGCGTCCCGCTTCTGAACGCCGAGGAACCCTGACGGCCCAGCTGTCCTTTGATAAAGCCCAAGAGCTCCCCCAAGGGTGGGCAAACTGCTTTGTGGACGATATTTATATGGGGAGCCAGCGGCTCAATATTAACGGCAAAGAAGCCCTTGTCTACTTGGGGACTGACCCGCAGGTAACCATTGATACTCGCGAAGTGTCCATGCAAAAAGGCGAACAGGGTGTATTCAGCAAGGAACAGACAAGGGAATGGCACTGGCAGTATACAGTGAACAACAGCCGTTCAAAGGCTGTGGATGTTGTTGTGCAAACGGCTCAGCCCGTTAGCAAAGATACCAGCATTACCATTACAACAAAGTCCAAGCCAGAACCGCAAAAACTGGTGCCCACGGGCGAAGATTCTGACGCGGCTCTGAAATTATATCTATGGGAAAAAACCCTTGAACCGGCGGAGACCTTCGTCATTGACCATCAGGTTGTGGTGGGGGCTTCTGTGGGTAAGGAATTGACTTCAAAAAATAAATAGTAGATGTTTCTTCGTGTTTTCCCCCGCCGTGTTGCGAAGGGGAAGAACAGACATCGGACAAGGAGAAGGTAAATGGTACGTGTATTCGCCATACTGTGTGGCATAGTCATGATGGGGTTGCTTATGGGATGTAAAAATACAGATTCTGGTTCACAGACGAGTGTGGTAACTGCCGCCGACCTGATGCACCACCGCTATGAGGTAGTCAGCTTCAATGATGCGCCTGTTGAGGTGGCTGGTGATGTGGCTATTGAACTTTCCTTTGGCGAAAATATGCATATTTCCGGCAAGGCTTGTAACCGTTTTAGCGGTCAGTCCTCCATTACAAACGGTGTCCTTAAGGCACCTCATCTTGCCGCTACAAAAATGTTTTGCGCCGATGAACTGAGCAATTCGCTGGAATCAACGCTTTTCGCCATGTTTAGCAAAGGTGTTTCCGTAAGTCTTGACGGTGAAAAGCTGATTTTAAAAGATGGTGATAATACCATCGTCTACACAAGACGTGATTTAATGCAGTAGAGGCGGTGAGCCTTCTTGCTGGTTGTCTAAAGCGGTGGAAACACCGCTTTTTTTATGGCGCAAGGGTTGAGGCAAGGGGGGCGGCGAGTTTCTGGCGCGGGAAGACAAAGGCAGAGGCTAGGCATCTGATTTACAGGGGGAAAGTATTAATTTCATTGTACACGGCAGGTTTTTTTGGTACTTTAGGCATGTAGTCAGATATGAAGTAAAGCAACGTGCCTGAACTTTTTCTTTGAGCACACTACCTGACGGGAACTACTATGAAAAATAGACTCATGGCCTTGATAATAACAGTCTTTGGGATGATGTCCCTCATGGCTTGCTCAAGCGGTAAGCAGAGCGTTGAAGATAAAGAGGCCTTGCTTGCCCAGCACAAATTTTCCATCGCCAGTGTGAACGGTACCCCCTTTGTGAGTATGCAGGACCGTTCTCAATTTGTTCAGTTTGATAAGGATATGCAACTTACAGGACAGATTTGTAATACCTTTTCCGGCGCGGCGACATTAAAAGGCGAGCTTTTGCAGGTTTCGACCATGACCTCCACAAACATGCTTTGCAGTGACGAGGTTAATGCCCTTGAGGGAGCTTTTTTCGCCATTTTGCAACAAGGAGCGGTGGTTACCGTTGAAGCGGAAACCCTAACCCTTTCTTCACAGCCTTCAGGCGCGAAGCCTTCTGTTCAAGCCAGTGACGGCGCTTCGCCAGAAACATTTACTTTTGTTTTACATCGCGAAAATAGCATCGCTGAGTAGTGGCTGTATAAAAAGGTTCCCTGCTTATTCTGCGTGACTTTATTCGTCTAGCTGGCCCGACTCTCGCATTGCTCTGGTTCCGTTGGCTTGGCTGGTTGGATTAGTCTGACGAGCTTGTTAAGGTGCCTTCGGCTCGATTGGTTGCATTGACCTAGGCTTATTTGATTGAGTTATCTAGCCGTTTTTATTGGCACTTTCTGCCCCTGGGTAGCGCTCAGTGGTCTCATGGGTTTCGTGACCTCGGTTGTTTTGGTTATCTTCGTCGCCCCGATAGTTTCGATTTCTATGATTGTCCCCATTGTAATGATTGGCGCAACACGTAACGATACATTCTAAAGGTGGAAAACCCTGGTAGGGAAATGGATAAGACGATTTACATAGGTTTGGATGTTGGTTCAACGACAGCAAAAGTAGCCTGTCTTGAATCGGATGGGACCATTGTCTTTACACGATATCAGCGGCATTATTCTGATATCCTTGCTGTTGTGCGGGGTATTTTGGGTGAGCTGAACGAAAACTTTCCTCAGGCTACGGCGATTCTTGCCGTGGCAGGCTCCGCAGGCATGTCCGTGGCCCAGCGGCTCGATTTGCCCTTTGTTCAAGAAGTCATCGCCTCCAGTCTCGCTATCAAACACTTTATCCCCCAAACTGATGTTGCCATTGAGCTGGGGGGAGAGGACGCCAAGATAACCTTTTTCGAGGGGAATATTGAGCAGCGCATGAACGAAACATGCGCCGGTGGAACAGGAGCCTTCATCGACCAGATGGCGTCCTATCTGGAAACCGATGCCACTGGCTTAAATGAGCTTGCCAAACGTCATAAAGCTATCTATCCCATAGCCTCCCGCTGTGGGGTCTTCGCTAAAACAGACATTATGCCCCTCTTGAACGAGGGAGCCGCCAAAGACGATATCGCGGCTTCGATTTTTCAGGCCGTTGTGGACCAAACCGTTGGCGGGCTTGCCTGTGGACGGCGAATATCCGGCAAGGTCGCCTTTTTAGGGGGGCCGCTGCACTTCTTGTCTGAATTACGCAAGCGCTTCATTGTCTCTTTGAAGCTTCCCGACGATCACATCCTTTTTCCAGAAAACGCGCAGTATTTTGTTGCCCTTGGGGCGGCCATGGAGGCACGCGCCCTTGAGCAAAAGAAAGCCGCGGCGACTTTGCCTCTGGCCTCGATTGTTGAGCGCCTCAATTCTTTGGGACAGGTCTGCCTTGATGAGACCGAAAAACTTCCTCCTCTCTTTACCAGTCATGCCGATGTGGGCGCCTTCAACACTCGCAATAAAGCAAGGGCGACACCACGTGCGGATATATCCACCGCGCGGGGCGAGTTGTTCTTAGGTTTTGACATTGGCTCCACCACTTTTAAAGCGGCGCTCATCGACAGGCACGGCTGTATTTACTACAGCCATTATGGCAACAGCCAGGGGAATCCCTTGGCTCTCGCTGTTTCTGTACTTAAGGACATCTACGCTCAACTCCCCCAGGGGGCGAATATTGCCCATACGGGCGCCACGGGTTACGGCGGCGGGCTTATCAAGGCGGCTTTGCATCTTGATATTGAAGAAGTGGAAACCATCGCCCACTATCAGGCCGCCCGCCATCTCTTCCCCAAGGTGAGTTTTATCCTCGACATTGGCGGACAGGATATGAAATGCCTGCATGTCAATAATGGGGTCATTGACCGTATTATGTTGAACGAAGCTTGTTCCGCGGGGTGCGGGGTGTTCATCGAAACTTTCGCCAAGTCTTTGGGGATGAATAGCGGGTCCTTCGCCCAAGAGGCTTTGCTGGCGGCTTACCCTGTTGATCTCGGGTCTCGTTGCACCGTGTTTATGAACTCCAAGGTGAAACAGGCTCAAAAAGAAGGCGCGAGCGTTGGCGATATCGCCGCTGGTCTTGCTTATTCTGTCATACGTAACGCGCTTTATAAGGTCATTAAAATCACCCATGCCGATGAATTAGGGCAATATGTGGTGGCGCAGGGCGGTTCTTTCTTGAACGATGCTTTGCTTCGGGCCTTTGAGCTTTTGCTGGGACGTGAAATTTATCGACCTGATATTGCCGGTCTTATGGGAGCTTACGGCATCGCGCTCATGGCGGCGCATGAATACGAGGCCAAAAGCTTTACGGTCAATGCCTATGAAGACCGTTTACCCGTCACTACCTTGTCCAGCGCTATCATAAGCAAAAGCGCCCTTGATACATTTACCTGTGACTCTTCAACAAGACGGTGCGCCGGATGCGGTAATAAGTGCTTGCTGACCATGACTCGATTTAGCGATGGCAGACGCCATGTTTCGGGCAACCGTTGCGAGAAAGGGGGCATGCAGGGTAAGGCGGCGAAGCAGGCGGTTCCGAACCTCTATACCTATAAATACAGGCGACTGTTTGACTATTACAAGCCCCTGAAGGCGGAAGAGGCCGTGCGTGGTGTTATTGGTATGCCGCGGGCTCTGAATATGTTTGAAAACTACCCCTTCTGGTTTACTTTTTTTACTACCCTTGGGTTTCGGGTAGAGCTTTCGGCTCCTTCTTCCAAGGAGGTCTATGACCTTGGTCTGGCCACCATTCCCTCACAAACGGTCTGTTATCCCGCGAAGTTGGCCCACGGGCACATTCTCGACTTGTTACACAGGGGAGTTAAGGATATTTTCTATCCGAGTCTGCCCTGGGAGCATAAAGAGTACCCTGAGGCTGATAACCATTTTAACTGCCCTGTGGTGGCGGGTTACCCCGAGCTTTTGCGTCTTAATATTGATGAAATCGCCACTTACGAAGCCCGCCTTCATACTCCTTTTTTGCCCATTAACGATAGCGCGAGGCTCATTAAACGCCTTCGAACCGAACTAAAGGCCATTCCTCAAGGTCGCGATATTTCAAAAAAAGCCATTGCTTACGCTGTCCAGGCGGCGGAAAAAGAGATGGCGGCTTTTCGCAATCAAGTGCAGAAGGTCGGCGAAAGCGTCTTGCGGCGCATTGCCGAAGGCAGAGGCGATTATGTCGGCATTATTCTGGCCGGGCACCCTTATCACATTGATCCCGGCATTAACCACGGCATCGCCAATATGATTGAACATATGGGTGTGGCGGTGTTGACCGAAGATTCTGTCGCCCATCTTGCTTCCCCGCCTCAGCTGGAGGTGGTGAACCAATGGACCTACCACGCTCGTTTGTACCGTGCGGCGGCGGTGACGGTGACCAACCCCTATGTGAAACTTGTCCAGCTGACCTCTTTTGGCTGTGGCCTTGACGCTATTACCTCAGAGCAGGTGCAGGGTATTTTGGAAGATCATGGGAGTATATTTACTCTGTTAAAGATTGATGAAGGCACTAACCTCGGGGCCTCGCGCATCCGCATTCGCTCTCTCCTTGCCACCACCACTGCCAGCCGTGATGAAAATGGCGACAGTGCAGGCAGAGGCGACAGGGACAACCCGCCGTCTTCCGGTCTTGGTCTTTTGGGCAGAACCATAGGCTCCATTAAACCACTTTCTCATCTTTCCACAACTTCGCGTGTCTGTCTCAACGAACTCTCGGAAAAAGTCAATTCGCTGATACCTGATGTTTCATGGCAACGCTTTGTCTCGCCGGTGGCGGTTCCCGGCGGGGAAGGCTGTTTTTATGACGAGGCTATGGTGTTGCGCGAAACCAGCCCCCTTGCCGGAACAGAGCTGTCCAAACAGCTTGTCAAAAAAAGCAAGGAGCGAGTCCTTTTTACGCCTGAGATGCGTTCAACGCATACGATTCTTGTTCCCCAGATGTCACCCGTTCATTTTAGCATGGTCGAGGCGACTCTTCGAGCAGAGGGCTACAAAGCCAAACTTTTGCCAAGCGTGAACAGACAGGCCATTGAGTTTGGCTTGAAACATGTGAACAATGACGTGTGTTATCCCGCTCAAATGGTCATAGGGCAACTACTGCAAGCTGTTAAAAGCGGGGTGTATGATCGCCATAAAATAGCCCTTATTATCTCTCAAACGGGCGGAGCGTGTCGAGCGACGAACTATCTCGCTTTTTTACGCAAGGCCTTGGATAATATCGGCGCAGGGCATATCCCCGTCCTGTCCTTTAATACCAGCGGTCTTGAGACTCATCCGGGATTTTCCCTCACGGGGAATTTCTTGAAACGTATTATCCGAGGCGCCATTTACGGCGATGTCCTCTCGCGCTTGTTTTACGCCACTCGCCCTTATGAGGTGCATGCGGGTGACGCTGCCAATACCTTGGCAATCCAGAGCGCTTTATGCGCCGAGGCCATAGACAAGGATGATAAAAAAGTTTTTGCGAACACCTTGCAAACAATGGTAAAAGAGTTTGCCGCCATTCCCATTGTGCGTGAAAAGCGGCCTAAGGTGGGGATTGTTGGCGAGATTTACTTGAAATATAATCCCACCGCCAATAATAACCTCATGGATATCATCGAGGCCGAGGGGGGCGAGGCTGTCCCTGCGGATATGGTTCATTTCTTTTTATATTGCTTACATGGCGAACAATTTAGAGCGCAATACCTTGACGGCGGCCTCAAGCCAGCCCTTAAGAGCATGTTTTATATCTGGTGGGTTGAGCAAATGCGTAATGTCGCTAGAAAAGCTTTACAGGCCTATCCTCGTTTCGGTACTATATGCACCCTTCCCGCCCTGGCTGAACTGGCGAGCGAGGTGGTATCTCTAGGCCATCAGGCTGGTGAAGGTTGGCTTTTGACTGCTGAAATGATTGAACATATCCATAATGACGCGCCCAATATTATATGTTTACAGCCCTTTGCCTGCCTGCCTAACCATATTACGGGCAAAGGCGTCGCCAAAGAAATTAAAAGGCTGTATCCTCATGCGAATATTGCCGCTATCGATTATGACTCCGGCGCCAGCGAGGTCAATCAACTGAACCGCATTAAATTGCTCATGGCCGTAGCCCATCGCAATATGTAGCGTTTTTGAGCGTCATTGCCCTGAGGTGCCGGGAAAGGTCATTTGCGGGGGTATCGTGTAATCTCACCTTGAGAATGGAGTGAAAAAGTCCTTTTGCCCGACCCCTTTTGACCTGCTCCCCTTGCCAGGCTCCTTTTCCAGGGCCCTTGTGCTCGAGTTGATTCGCCAAGGCCAATGTTCCCAGACTGGGGTTGGGAGAACCCGAACTGGCAGGACGGTTGTGCGGAGGAAAAAGTTGGTGAGGGTACTTCGCTCCAGCCTTGGTTGCGAAAAGACAGAAGGCAGGCGGGGCAAAGGATAGAATGCTCTTGCTCGAAAGCGTTAAGTTTCCCCCCAGGTAAAAGTTCACGAGCAGTGGCCGCAACGGGGAGAGCTCTTGGTTCCTCCTGTTGAGGCGTGTTTGGTAAAAGTGTGTTTATAACCATGGTTTCGTAAATAATTATGCAGACTGTTGCCCTTATTTTTCATTGGATTGGTTATATTGTTATAGCCATTATAATCCAGCAATTTTTCCCCGGCGTTGACGCGTTATTGCCGGGTTTTTTGATTGCCTTGCAGTCAGAAGATAAGCCTACTATTTTTTGGCTTTTCCTTGTTTTCGCCCTTGTTCAAGAAGGTTGCGGAAGTTTGAAGGTGGGCACTTCAATTTTGTGGTACGGCGGGCATATCATTCTGTATAAGGTCTGCGAGCGTTTTGTTGTTCCCACGGGACTCGGCGGTGTTTTGCTGTTCGCTGTGCTCAGTGGTATCTATGGGCTTTTTGTCATAGGGTTTATGGTGGCCATACAGGACATCAGGGTTGTCTACCCCGTGGCGCTTAAAGAGTGTTTAACCCAAACTCTGCTCATTCCCTTAATCTGGCTGGCCTTTGGTAGCTTGCGCCGCAGGATGGTGAAAAAGTATGCCACCGTCGATTGAGGTTGCAGGTGAGGGCTATCAGGTTCCTCGCACGGGCGTTGCCCTGCTCTATGGCTGTGTGGCCATTATCTTTCTCGTTTTTGTGACGCGCTTTTGGTATCTGCAAATGTTGCGGGGCGATGAATTTACCCGTCTGGCGGATTCCAACAGGACGCGAGTGGAGCAGGTCTTTGCTTCGCGCGGGGTTATTCAGGATGTTACAGGCAAGCTTTTGGCTGAGAACAGACCCGCCTTCGGCTTGTCCATTATTCCAGAGGATTGCTTTGATATTAGCGCCACCCTCACCCAGATAAGTGCTTGGACAGGGGTGCCCCTTGATCTTGTGCAAGGCGAATTTCGCGCCCATATGCGACCCTTTGAACCCCAGCTTTTGGTTTCGGGCCTTGAGTTTGAGCAAGTTGCCCAAATCGAGCAGGAACTGTATCAATGGCCCGGTGTTTATATCGAGGCCAGACAGCGGCGGTTTTATCCCAAGGCTGATTTATTCGCGCATATCTTGGGTTATGTTTCCGAAGCCAACGAAAAAGAAATTGAACAGGACGAAGCCCTTTCCATGGGCGATCTGGTAGGAAAGTCAGGCCTTGAGATTAAGTTTGAGTCGGTTTTGAGGGGTAAAAAAGGGCGAAATGTCGTTGAAGTTGATGCCATAGGGCGCCAACTTTTGCGCACCTGCGAGGTGCAGCCCTTGGCAGGGAAGAGCCTTACCTTGGCTCTTAACGCTGATTTGCAGAAAATCGCCAGCGACGCCCTCCTTGACGAAGTGGGAAGCGTGGTCGTCATGGAGGCGAAAACTGGTAAACTGCGTGCCCTTGTAACCACTCCGGCCTATGACAACAACCTTTTTACGGCGCGATTGTCACGAGAGGATTGGTCAAAACTCCAAAACGATCCTCGACACCCCCTGCAAAATAGAACCATTCAAAGCGTTTTTCCTCCCGGCTCTGTATGGAAACTGATAATTGTGGGTCTTTTGCTGGAACAAAAAATCCCGCCGTCAGCAACGGTTTTTTGTAGCGGAAAAGTCACCTTGGGGCGTCGTGAGTTTCGGTGTTGGAAAGCCGGCGGCCACGGCACTGTTGATATGATGCGGGCCCTTGTGCAGTCTTGCGACTGTTATTTTTATGAGATGTCCCAACGGGTGGGCATTGATAATATCGAACGCTACGCTAAAGCGTGCGGTTTTGGTTCGCCCACAGGCATTGACCTGCCTCACGAACAGGGGGGTCTTGTGCCCGGTAAAGACTGGAAGCGCAGGCGGTTTAATGAACCTTGGCAGGGGGGCGAAACCTTAAACGTCTCCATCGGTCAAGGGTCAACGCTGGTTACCCCCTTGCAGATGGCCACCTTTACGGCGGCCTTGCTGAACGAGGGGAAAATTATGAAACCTCAACTTCTGGACGACGCCGAACCCGTGGTGACGGGCACCTTGCCCATGGAAGCCCGGCACAGAGAATTTTTGTTAGACTCCATGCATGAAACCGCCGTTGGCGGAACAGCGCGGCGCATAAACCGAAAAGACGCCATCATGGGGGGGAAAACCGGTACAGCCCAAGTGGTTAAAATTGGAGCGGTTCGTCTTAAAAAACATCAGATGGCCTATAAACACCGTGACCACGCGTGGATTACCACCTGGGGCATCAAGGATGGCAAAGAATATGTGGTGGTCGTGATGGTGGAGCATGGCGGAGGCGGCGGTTCGGTGGCTGGCCCTGTGGCGCAAAAGGTTTATACGGCTCTCTTTGGGCCAGACCAAGGCGCTCCCGTGCAATAAACCCTCTGGAACGAAAACTCTGAGGCATAGGGCACACCCTTTTTTGATGAAGTTAGCGGTTCGTTTCGGTGTAAAAAGCTTTGGCTGATTTTTTAATTTACTCGATAATAGTGATACTGAATAATGAGCGCACTGAATAGCAACAGTAATGGATAGTAACGGTAATGGATAAAAAACTTTTAGGATACACCAATTGGGGCCTGATTTTATGCACGGTGCTGTTGTTTAGCATTGGCCTCATGAACCTCTATTCCGCGAGCGCCATACGCGGCGAAGACGGGCTTTTGGTGGCTCCTTATTTCTATAGACAGCTCGGTTGGTTTGGTGGCGGGTTTGTCGCCATGGCCTGCATAACCTTGTTCGATTATCGCCGCTTGCGCGGAAATGCCTGGGTCCTCTTCATTTTATCCCTTATCTTGCTCGTTATGGTGCTCCTCGCCGGGACAACCATTAACGGCGCGAAACGCTGGTTATCCATAGGCTCCTTTACAGTACAACCTAGCGAGCTGGTGAAAATTACAACCCTCATTATGGGCGCGGCGGTTTTGTCGCGCTGGAAGTCCTATATTGGCTGGACACAGCTCCTCTATGTCTTGTTCATTGCCTGCATTCCCTGTGTCTTTATATTCATGCAACCGGATTTGGGTACAGCTCTTAACGTTTTGCTTCTCATTGGAGGCATGATTCTCTTTCAAGGCATACGCGCGAGTGTCTTTAAAGTATGCTGTATCGTCGGCCCATTGTTGCTGCCCATTGGTTGGTTCTTCATCACCGACTACCAGCGGCAGAGGATTTTGACCTTTCTCGACCCCAGTCAAGATTTGCAGGGCGCGGGCTATCATATCCACCAAT
>CAZYJQ010000050.1:0-11714 GCA_964647835.1 uncultured Desulfovibrio sp.
CCTGCGAAAGTTGGGTCACCAGCGGTTACGGTTTCAGCATAAATGCCGGAACCTTCTGCGTCTGATGCACCAAGAATAACAATGACGTCTTCAGCGTTATTCTTTTCAGCAACGTCTTTAATACGCTGCTGGTTCTGCAAGTCCATGGCGCCTGCCGCGGTTCAAACAAAGCATTCTGTTGCTGAGAATGCAATCTCTGCACCGCAGTTGGCGAAGACGCTTTCCATGGCAGGGCTGGGAACACCATCCCTTTCACCAAGCAGAACCAGTTTTTTACCGGTTAACTTGCCCATATCAGTCTCCTACGGGGTCAAAGGGTGAGCAGTATATATACTGTTGCGGTACAATACCGCTTGAAAACCTGAGTAAATTATGCAAATTTTTTTATCGGGCCGGTTAAGAAAAATCCTTAGCGGCTTTGCGTCTTTTTACAGTGATGAACACAGGAGGCTTCTTAATGTGTTCCGCATTGCTCTGTGAAAAGGCTCTTTGGCAGGGCCACTCCGACCCGATAAATTTACCGTCAGCGTGTTTTTTCCAACCCTTGTTAGAAAAAACCTAACGAAAGTTATGCTCTTACAGTAGGGCTTCGGCTTTGGTCTTAATGCCTTCGATGGTCACATCGTCACCAGCGAGGCGCTCGACAACTTCGCCGTCTTTCAAGAACAAAAAGGTCGGTAGAGCCATAACCTTTAAGGACATGCAAAAACGACGGTTTTCAGAAGCGTTCACCTTACCAAACTTTACCTTACCGTCCATTTCTTTGGCAAGGGCTTCCACGTCAGGCATAAGAGCCAAACATGGACCGCACTGGGGGCCCCAAAAGTCAAGAACAGCAGCGCCGCTTTGGGTTTTGATTTCAGCTTCGAAGTTGTCTTTATTTATTTCTATCATGGTCGTCTCCTTGTTGGTTTAGTAAAGGTGTTTTTTGAGCTTTTTGAAGGGACGCTGTCCCTCCAAACCGCCCTGCAAGGGAATTTCATTCCCTTGACCCGTTATTGGTGTTGCTATGGGCTGTACCTGAGTCTTTGTGTTGTCGCCACATAATTACTTTACAGGTTTATTCTCTTTTTCTTAAGACCTTTGGCCTTAAGAGAAGGAACAAAGTAGGTTTCAAGGAGATAATCTCCTTGGCGGATGGGTTTCAGGGAAGCCCAATTATTAGGAGCCTTCCCTGAGTCGTGACCACCCAGCTTTATATTACATAATACTTTCTTTAAATAAATCCAGTTTCACGCAGGACTTTTTCAGACTTTTCCAAGTCAGCCGCGGCAACCCGAATAACAGGGCCTGTGCATCCCATGGCGGCTTCGGCGTAAATGCCGACCTTCCACAGGGCTTTAGCGGCGTCGTCCATTTCCAGAACATCCACACCGGCTATTTGTTCATCAACGGGTTTAACGGGCGGCTTGGCAATTTCCTCTTCTTGGGCCACTGGCTTGGGAGCGAGGGAGGCTATAGCTTCGGCAAGTCCCGCCGCGCCAGCCGCTTTCAGCTCTTCAGCCACTACGCTGGGCAAGTTACCATTCGCGGCTTCGGCCGTGAGGGCGAGGGCGTTGGCGATAACAGGCGCGCCGGAAGCGCGAGAGATAATGGAAACAATGTTTTTCCATCCCTGTCCAACGGAAGGGCCGTAACCCCAACCCGTTGTTTCATATTGCCCGCCGGAGGTATAGGTAGCGAAAAGCTTGATGAGCATATTGCCTGTCAAGGTGTCGCATACCAACACATCAACAGCGCCTGTGACGAGGTCGTTACCCCGTAGAAGAGAGCCGCCGTCACCGCGCAAACTGGTACCAAGGGTTGCTTTGTACCCGTTGTCGATGAGTTTGTTTAAAGCGCGAAGCACTGGTCCCGCGCCGTCGGCGTTGAGGAAGGCGACGGTGGGGTTGTAAATGCCACACGCTTTGGCGGTGGCTATGCCATATACAGCGTTGCGCAAAAGCGCTTCGCCACGTTGGGAGGCCGTTGTGCCGGTGCAGGAGGCGATGAACATGGGCTTGCCCCGACCGGGCGTCACCACCCGACCAATGGTAGCTACGCCGATGGGAAACGGGTAGTGCAGAGCCACGGCTCCTGCGATGGCGCCGCTGGCAAGGGCATCTTCAAGCCCCTTGGCAATGGCTTCTTCGCAGTCGTCGGTTTCATACCATTCGAGGTCATCATAGCCGTCGATTTTTTTCCCAATGGCGACGACTTGCAGGCCACGGGTGTTGGCTTGGGCAAGGCGCGCGCCGTTGAGCAATTCGTCGCTCCCCAGTTCGCTTCCCGCTGCCATGAGCCCTATCTTAACAACAGGGCCGCCTGATTGCGCTCTTTCAATGATGCTAAGCAGAGCATCGGCGATAATGTCTTTTTTGTTACTCATGGCATTACCCCTTAAGGTTCTTTGCCAGATCCGCGAGAACTTCCAATATGACTGCTTCTACGTCCTGCTTTGATACGGCGCCAGCGGGTTTCTGGGCTTTTTCAATGAAGAAGGAAGCGCCATCTGCCAAGTTGGTGAGGCGGCCAAGGAAAAGACTGCCTTTGCCAATAACCAGAGTTCTGGTCATTTTATCTGCCTTGATGGCCTTTACAGCGTGTCCCATGAAGGGAACCCCCGAAGGGATGTGCCCTTGGGTAGGGGCAAAACCATGCACACCGTGTTCTTTCACAAAGTTGAGCATTTCGGCTTTGTCCAGCTCGCCTTTCATAACAGCAAGGGCGGCAATCATTTTGAAGTTGGCTTCGGGAACATTACCAGCGCCTGCGGGCAGGGTGACTTCGGGGTCGTGCATTTCAGGGGCGTATTTGTCCACGTCAGTGAATTTAAGACCAGCCGCCTGGAGGGGTTCGTAGACCAAAGCCGAGGTGACGGCTTGGGGCGAAGCGCCTGCTCCAACGCTGTGCTTACCAAGGGCGTCGAGGCGAATAACGGGGCTTTCACCGTCTTCGGGAGTTAAAAGAACAGCAAAGCATCCCATGCAGTTTTCCATGGGCGTCACATTCTTTTTAACGTGTTCACGCGCGTTCATGTAAAGCTTGGGGATGGAACCGCCGCTGACCACTGCCACGTTCTTACGCGCGCCAGAGGCCACCATGCTGGCGGAGGTGATAATGGCCGCTACGGGAGCCGCGCAAAAAGCGCGTACGTCAAAGCCACTGGCGTTGACGCACCCTGCGGATTCGGCAATGGCTTTAGCCATGTTACCGCCACCGCGCTGGTTGGCGTCGCCAACGGCTTCTTCGCAACAATCCACCACAAAATCGATGTCTTCAGGGTTGAGACCCGAGTTTTTAATCAGATGCAACAGGGCAAGGGTGGCCCCGGCTTTGGAGGCGATGTTTTCCATGAGCACATGGGCGGTTAGGGCGGCGTCAATTTCGTGGCCTTTACGGCAACAACCAATGACCTTTTTATCAATATAGAAGGGCAGGGCGCCTTGCTCGTTAACTTCTTTTTCGATTTCAGCAAGGTCGCGCCCCGCGTCCAGGGCTTTTATATGTTTTTCCGTGAGGAGGGGGTGTTTTTCAAGGACAGGGCGGATGCGCTCCACAAAAGATTTTTCAAGCCAGATGAGGTCAAATACGTCGCAAATATCCATGAAAGCGACAAATTCGTCTTCGGGCATGATTTCGCCGAATTCACCAAAACGGGTGGCTTCGGGGGCGAGGTTTTCCAAACAGGGTTTGGGATACGCGTCCAACTCTTCTGAACTCATGGCCCCGATATAGGTGAGGTTTGGCGCATAGCGGCAGACCATATCGAAGTTTTGTCCAGGCGCTTTTTCCAGGCTTTGGAGAAAGGCAGAGTCAGGATGGGCGTGGCGCTCGGTGTAAGGAGTGTTCCCATAATGGAACCCCATTTCGGGCGCGAAATTCAAACAATAAGAGGTGGCTTTAATAGCAACGTTTGCCATGAGTATCTCCTTGCAAAGCAGCTACTTGCTCGTAATATAGTGATAGGCGTCCATGGCGGCATGCGCCCCGTCGCCCGCGGCTGTTACAACCTGACGAAGGGCGGTGTCGCGGCAGTCGCCAACGGCGTAAATTCCGGGAACGGAAGTACGCATGGAAGCGTCTGTTTTAATCCACCCGCCTTCGGTTCTTTCAAGGTGATCGCCAAGGAAGCCGAGCATGGGGACAGTGCCCACGAACATAAAAACCCCGGCTACCGATATATCTTTCAAGTCACCTGTCTTAACGTTTTTCACAGTGATGCCTTCAACAAGGTCATCGCCGTTAATGGATTCTACAACAGAATCCCAAACAGGGACGATTTTTTCATTTTTAAGAGCGCGTTCGCCAACCAGCCTATCCGCGCGGAACTCGTCACGGCGGTGAATAATATAGACCTTAGAGGCGAAGCGGGTGAGGTAGCAGGCTTCTTCAACAGCGGTGTTGCCACCGCCCACGACGGCTACTTCTTCATCCACAAAGAAAGGGGCGTCGCAGACAGCGCAAAAACTTACGCCACCGCCGATAAGATCGGCTTCGCCCTTGCAACCAAGACGCCTAAATTCAGCGCCTGTGGCAATAATAACTGCTTTGGCGGCGATATCGCCATTGTTGGTTTTGACTAAATGATAGTCGTCCCCTGGTTCAATGCCGCTCACAACGGCTTTTTTAAATTCAACGCCGAGGGATTCGGCATGGTCATAAAAGGATTTTGACAGATCAGCGCCAGTGGTACGGATTGTGCCGGGCCAGTTTTCAACGTCATTAGTAATAAGAATTTGACCGCCGTGCTGGCCTTTTTCTAACAAAACAAGATCAACGCCAGCGCGGGCGCCGTAGATGGCGGCTGTCAGTCCGGCCGGGCCGCCGCCAATAATAACCAGTTCACGTTGTTCCATAATGGTACCTATATAGTATTCCTTCTGCCCAAGGAGACCCCTCGGGCAGAAGGGATGGGGTTATTAAAACACGGTCTGTTCGCTGACATCCGTGGTAAGAGCCACAAGGGCTTTATCAACGAGTTTTCTACGAAGAATTTTTTCTTCGCCAGCGTCAAGGGTAGGATTGCCGAGGGGGTGAGGGATGGCAACCGTTGGGATAATGCGGTTAGCGCCAACACTTTGAGAAATCGGCACAATAGAGGCCATGTGAACGACAGGCATATCGCCGGAATCTTCAATAGCTTTGGCGAGCGTTGCACCGCAACGCGTGCAGGTTCCTCACGTGGATGTGAGTATTACGGCCTGAACGTTAGCATCCTTAAGCTTTTTACCAATTTCAATGCCCCACTCTTTGGCGCTAGATACAGCCGTTCCGTTACCAACGGTGGTATAGAAGTAGTCGTAGAGTTTGCCGATTTTCCCTTCTTTTTCAAGGTCACGCAAAACGTCAACGGGCAATACCCGGTCGGCGTCTTGGTTGGCGTAGGTCTGGTCATATCCGCCGTGAGCGGTTTGATATTCGCCTTCTTTTAAATCGGCAACGCCGTTAATGTTATATTCGCCATAGTTTCTGGCGCTGGAAGCGGCGATGTGGTCGGGGTTACCCATGGGCACGATGCCGCCGGAGGTAACAATGGCGATGGTGGCCTTGCTCATGTCTTTAATGGCAGGACGGGCTTCAACACGGTCAAAAATGGGCATTTTGTATTCAGTGGTGAAGGGCTCGCCTTTGATTTTTTTCAAGAGCATGGCAACGGCACGTTCGGCGCCGATGTCGTCATAGAATTTGTTGATACGAACGCCACGCTCAATGTACCCTTCTTCTTCAGCGGTGCCGAGGGGGGTGCCTTTGGCAAGCTTCATCAAAAGGGCGCTCATGGGGGGGACGGCCTTACCCATGCCAGCGGCGCTATTGGTGGTGGGGATAATATAAGTTTTGGTTTTATAGAGCTCCACACCGGGGTTTTCGGGATACATGGCGGTGAGGGAAGGCACGCCGCACATTTCCGTAGCCGCGGCGCAAGCGCCACCAGCCGCCATGCCGTAACGTCCGGCGTTAAAAGCGGGGCCAGCCACAAAGAGGTCGGCCTTATATTTGGTAATGGTGTCTTTGATAATAGCGTTTACTTCTTCCTGGTTGGCAACATAGTAGTTGTCACCACAAACAATGGTCGCCACGATTTCGGCTTCGCCACTGAAGGCTTTGTTCAGCGCCATACCTGGGCCGACTACGCCTTCGCGAACTTCGGGCTTATGGTCGGCTTTTTCCTCGCCACCAACGCCGCCAAAAAACTGGTTGATATAATGAATTACGCGATATGCCATGAATAGCTCCTTTTTGTCACCAATTAAATGGTGTATGCGCCAATTTTGGTAAAGCCAAGCTCGTTTGTAGAACCAAGAATCGCTTGGAGTTCAACTTCCAATGAACCGTCGGGACGCTTAGAACCAAAGAATCCGCCCGCGATAACATCAGCCTCGGCATCGTTGCCGATGATTTTATCCATGGGAGGCAGGATAATGGTCATGTTGGCGTTACCAGCGGTAACAACGGCAGTTCCTTCCTGGCAGGAGTCGGCAAGGGATTGGCTGGCGCCGTCGGCTCCGGCATATTCATCTGTTACCAGAACAGTTTTAATGCCGAGCTTTTCAGCTTTTACGCAGTTTAAAACGAGGTCGGCGTCGGGGTTTCCAAAGCCTTCTTCAGAGATAACAGCGGCTTCGGCACCGATCATTTTGGCGAGTTTTACAGCGTAAGAAGAACTGCGCTGTTTGTCTGCCAAGGTGACGTTTTCGTTGGTAATAACAACGCCGACAAAGTTAATGTCTTTGCCGTGGCGCTTATACAGGGCGTTAATGATGGGGTTGTTCTGGTGAACATAGGTGTTGTTTTTGTCGCAAGCGGAAACGCAGTTCCCTGAGACAATGGCGCCGTCCATCACTTCGGTGGGGCTTATCAAGGTCGGCAGAATTTTTTTGGCATCGACGCCGTAAACGTAGGTGTCATGCAAAAGTCCCTGGGATTGCAACATATAAATGTAAGCAACCTTGGGCAGATTGGGGTGAGCCTTGGCGATTTCGGTGAAGGTTGGGTAGGCGAAGGTTTCTACCTTATCGGCCTTGGCTTCTTTGCACTTTGAAGCAAGGTAATGGGCGGCTTTAAAACCAGCGATACGGCAGGTGGCCTCTTGCTCGTGAAGTTTGATATTGGCCTTGGGAACCAAGACAATGACGAGGTTGTTGGTTTTGCTGAAAGGGGTGTACTCAGCGCCGGGGCCGCTCATGTCGACAATCCCTTCTTGAGGCGCCACAAGACGACCTGTCGTTAAAACGGTCATGCCTTCAAGCACAAGGGTTTTACCGCAGCCAACGGTGTCCACTGGCCCGACAAAGCCGGGGAAAACCTCAGTGCAACCATTGCTACCGCAGCAGTCAATTTTGCAGCGAGGCTCAATGGAGTCTTTGACAGGCATAATGCGTGTTTTTTCGCCGGGATGAGCCACGTCAAATTCAACGGACTCGAGGCGGGAATCATCCAGTAACAGGGCTTTAAGTTCATCCTTATTCACAACCAAGGTGCCGTTATCCATATGGGTGGCGGAGCCAAAGGTTATTTTCTGGACGGTTATCTTATGAAGCTCTAAATTCATACTAACCTCCAAGTTGTGGGGTGGTAAGAGGTTGTTGGGGAAGGGAAGTACCGCGGACTATCTCCACGCCTGAGTACTCAAGGGTGAGCTGCATAAGGGCGAAGTCAAGTTCCGCGCAGTCCTCAAAAAGTTTCTTGGGGGCATCCTTGGGGTGAATCCCCTTGGTGCTGTTAAAAACGAGCAGGGCCTCTTCGATAAAATTGAGGGACTCCAGGTTCACAGGGGGAGCCTGAAAATCCGCTGATGTGTGGCGCGGCCCTTCGAGAAGGATAGTGCGGAAAGGTTGTTGATAGGGCCTGTAGTTACCATATAAAGGATGGTTAAGGAGTTTCCAGCCTTTATGGATGGCGTCGCGCGCCGTTTCAAGGATAGCAAGGGCAGAGACGTGTTTGTATTCGCCTTTGGCTGTTTTTTCGCACATGGTAGCGAAGAGAGGATTATTGGAATAGAGAGCTAACATGGTGCCTCCGCAGTAGATAACTGAAGGATAGCAGAGAGCTGGGAGTAACTGGGCTTGTTGCGTATGGACGCTGCGCCGCAACGTCTAAAGATACTTCAAGAGACAGGGGGTTGCTGTTGCAATGAAATGGGGGAATGGAGAGAAGGTGCGCCAGTAAAGAGGCGGACGAGCGTATGGCGAGTCGCGCTTACAGAGGGAAGAAGCGATAGAATATTATCTGTGGCAACAATCATACTTACCTCGGACATACGTCAGGTCAGTTCTCTGTTACCAGCCGGTGCTAACTTCAGAGGTTGTCCAACCATGCTCCTTATACCTGAGAGTTTCGGTTTCCCTTTCCCCTTCGGTGGCACATTTGTGCTCTCTCACATGGTCTTCAGCCAAAAACTAAAACATATACACTCTTGTGTAGACTCACTCTTAGCTTAGATGATAGGCGAAGTCATTTATTAAGTCAATAAAAAGTGTTTTTTTTCACATCCGGTTGGTAAGACTATCAAAAACTGACATCAGCCCATTGAGAGACAGTGATTTATTGGCTGTCAATTTCATTGAGTAGACCTTTTACAAAGCTTTTGGTGCCTTGCGTGCGTCCTTTGAGTGATGCCCAGTATTTGAGATAGTAGGATAGCGTAAATAATTAAGATAAACAACTGTTTACGTTGTATTTTGATAATCAGAGCAGGTGAGTCCGGGAAAAACCTTGTGTTTTGTTTGAAAATGTTTATCATTATCATAAGGGTGCTAGAGTCTGTCCATTCTCCTATCGATTGCTGCATAAGTCCTCCCTCAATGAAGGGATTCGATAATTGTACTTTGTATTTGTTATGACAGACTAAGCTATGCGTTGGTGAAAATAGCTCACCTAAAAGGGGCACAAAGAATTGTGCCCCAGTAGTTGTGCCTGTGAGACAAGGCTATTGCTTGATATTGCTCCCGAATAATAAAGTTATACGTGCTCTTTTGCTTCATAGGTTAGCCCTTTCTGGCTATTATAAGGAATTTGCTTAATGAAAAATATAATCACCCTCGCCATTGACGGCATGCATTGTGCCGCTTGTTCTTCGCGAATAGAGCGAGTTCTTTCGCAAAAAGACTTTGTCGAATCCGTTGCGGTCAATTTGGCCACGCATACAGCCCAAATAGTCGTCGTGGATGGTGCGGACGGCAAGGAATATTCTGAGAGTTCCAAGAGGGGTGAGGGGGCTGATACAAAAGGGACGAAGGTGGCCGGATTACCCAATACGTCATCCCAAAAATCAGCTCAAGACTCCCCTCAACCTTTATTCAACAAAGCGGTTGTTTTACCAGAACTCATAAGCGTCATCGAGACCTTGGGGTTTTCTGCCAAAGAGGTGGGAGCGCCTTCGGCTGTTTTGGACTTAGCCATTGAAGGGATGCACTGTGCGGCTTGTTCCTCACGTATTGAAAAGGTTCTTTCTCAAAAAGAAGGTATTGCCGGCGTATCGGTCAATTTAGGTTCCCATACGGCGCAAGTCCGCTTTGCAGACGCCTCCTCCTCGTCGCTTTTGGCCCAAGAAGTTCTTGCGACCATTGGGTCGTTGGGTTTTTCAGCCACGGTGATGGAGCAGGTGGGCGAGGACTTTTTAAGCGACGCCGCCAGTCGCTGGAACGAGCGCGAACAGGCGCAACTTCACGAGCTTGCCGAGCGAAAAAAAGACCTTATTCCTGCCTTTTTATTCGCTTTGCCTCTCCTTATTCTTTCCATGGGCGAAATGGCGGGAATGCCATTGCCTGCCTTTATCAGTCCTGTTCATAATCCCTCGCATTTCGCTATTCTTCAACTTCTTTTGTGTCTCCCTGTCATATGGTCGGGGCGTCGCTTTTATACCCAAGGATTCCCTGCCCTGTTGCGCAAGGCGCCTACCATGGACACCTTGGTGGCCATGGGGACAGGGGCGGCGTTCATGTATAGCTTATGGAATACCTTTGTTCTAACCATGCCCGCCGCGGCTCAAGAGCGGCTGGCCTTTACTCCCTTGCATGGGGGGAAAAGCTACGGCCCCGTTTGGGATATGCTTTTAGGAACAGGACATGCCATGCATGGGGTAGAGCTCTATTATGAATCAGCGGCGGTGGTCATCGCCCTTGTTTCCCTAGGAAAATACTTTGAATCGCGCTCTACCATGCGTACTTCCGAGGCCATGAAGGGGCTGCTTAATCTGGCGCCCGAAACAGCCTTTCGCTTAACGGGAGTTGAGCCACGTCAGTTCCTTGAAGGCCTTCATCAGCCATCGGGATTTCAGCCTGATGTCAGCCAGGGCGAAGAAATTCCCCTGTCGCGTGTGCAAAAGAACGATATTTTACTGGTTCGCCCCGGCGGACGCATTCCAGTGGATGGCGTTGTGCTCCACGGTAATTCTTTGGTGGATGAGTCCATGTTAACGGGGGAAAGTATGCCCGTTGACAAGGCCGCCGGAGACGAACTGGCGGCAGGCACCATCAATCAACACGGTATGTTGGTTTTGCAAGCTGAGAAAATTGGCGCGGATACGGTGTTGGCCCGCATTGTCAAACTTGTTCAGGACGCTCAGGGGAGCAAAGCGCCCATTGCCGCCATTGCCGACAGGGTAAGTTTATATTTTGTGCCTGTGGTCATCGGCGTGGCTCTCGTGGCAGGTTTGTTCTGGTGGCAGTATAGCGGTTCAGCGGCTTTTGGCCTTCGCATTATGGTTTCGGTCTTGGTCATAGCCTGCCCTTGCGCCATGGGGTTAGCCACGCCCATTTCCATTATGGCGGGAACAGGGCGAGGGGCGCAGTTGGGGCTTTTGTTTAAAAACGGGCAGGCTTTGGAGAATATGTCCCGGGTGACCACCGTTGTTTTTGATAAAACAGGCACCTTGACGGAGGGGCATCCAGCGGTAACCGAGGTGGTTATTTTACCCGCCGGAAAAGAGAATAGCCTTGATGAGTCCATGGTAGTTCGGCTCGCGGCTTCCTTGGAATCGCTTTCTGAACACGCTTTGGCGAAGGCTGTGGTGGATAAGGCCAAGAGTTTTGGTGAATCCATGAAACTCTTACCCGTTCAGGGGTTTACCGCCATTCCCGGCAAAGGCGTTAAAGGCTCCATAACCCTTAACGGACAAGAGTTTGTCATTGGCATAGGGAACAAAGCCTTTGCCTTGGAACAAACCACCGACGTCCTTTTTGAGGATACATCCCTCGATGGGGCATTGGATGATGCCCTGTTACCCTTTGCCCAAGAAGGAAAAACACCTGTAATCATGACGGTGAATAACAGGCCAAGCGCCTTATTGGTCTCGGCAGATCCTTTACGCGAAGAATCGCCACGGGTTATTGCCAGTTTGCGTGAGCGTTCCATTGCCAGCATTATGTTGACGGGCGATGCCAAAGCCGCTGCCGAGGCCATTGCCCTCAAAGCAGGCATTGACGAGGTTCACGCCGGTGTTTTACCCCAAGGGAAAGAGCGGGTTATTGTTGAACTGACGCAAAAAGGGCAGGTTGTCGCCATGGTGGGGGACGGTATTAACGATGCTCCGGCTCTGGCGAGGGCTGATGTGGGAATTGCCATGGGCTCAGGCATTGACGTGGCGGTTGAGACGGGTGACGTGGTGCTTATGCGCCCCGGCCTTTCCAGCTTGGTTGAGGCGCTGGGCCTAAGTAAAGCCACCATGCGCAACATTAGGCAAAACCTCTTTTGGGCCTTTGCTTTTAACGTTGTCGGCATTCCCTTTGCCGCAG
>CAZYJQ010000051.1:0-11708 GCA_964647835.1 uncultured Desulfovibrio sp.
GAAACCAGACAGGATGTGCGGGACTGTATAGCCAAAGATTGCCCTCTGTGGTCCTACCGCTTTGGGGTGGCTCCCACCACCTTTAAACGGGTCATCTCGCGGCTTCGCCACAAAAAACAAACACTGCTCCTGCCCCTTTAATTTTCCTTGCTCGATTTTCCTGCTTTTTCCTCTCATGTGAGCATTCCCTTGTCTCCCTCCCCGGCTCCTATCCGCGTATTTACTTCTTTCAGCGCTGTTCTTACCGCCATTGAAAGGCATCTACTCGGTCGCTCGTCTTCATGCCTCCCTTATCTTGAGGTTTTTTGTCTTTTGTTTTCGTCACAGTTACAGCGCTCCTCCTTGTTACTGTCTCCTCCTTGCTATAAGGCTTTGCTTTTACGCCTGTATTTTGCGGAATCACTCATTATTTTAGCCTTTTGTATCGTCGGTATTTCTCCTTCTGAGCCATAAGCCACTCTTCATGGTGGTGTTGTGAAGCCTTTGTAGCGCGTTTTTTCGGCAAAATATTTGCCATTGGTCGCTACTTTTCCATAAATCCTTTTTTCATGGACTCTTATTTCTTCACTCTTTGAGCATTTAGTAGTAGAGTACCAACTAATCTTTAGGAAATAAGTCTATTTATATTTAGGAGTATGTATGAAACGTTCCCTTTCTCTTGTCTTGCTTTTGTTGGTTTTTTCTTTGGTAGGTTGTGCTGCTGACGGCACCATTACTAATCCTTTCTCAACCCCTGAACCCCCAAGCACTCCTTTTTATTTCGCTGACTTTAATGATGTGCCTATCCCCCACCCCATGTCTGAGGTTCGTTCTGAATCTGTCATCACCTATGCCTCCTCTGGTGTAAAAGGTGGCGTTCAGCGTTTTAAGGGCAGTGTTGACGCGGCCTCGTTGATTGCTACCATGCGTAACAATATGACTTCGCAAGGCTGGGCCATGACTTCCATGCTTCGCGCCAATGAGTCTGTTCTGACTTTCGAAAAGCACGATAGGCTGTGCACCTTATATATTACCGACGACACCCTCTACACCAATATGAGAATTTTCGTCACACCCCGTTTGTCCGAAGGCGCCCAAGATCATTATGTCGCTCCAGTGGCTCCCCTTGCCCCCATGGACGACTCGGCTCCTCTGACGGAATAGCCGTATAGGGAGTGAGACTGGTATGGATATCCCCTTTTCCTTTCCGATTTTCAATAACAGCCGAGTACACCTCGCGGTGTGCGGTTCTGTTGCCGCCTATAAATCCTTAGATTTGATGCGGGCGCTTATCAAACAAGGCATCCATACCAGTGTTTCTTTGACTGCCTCTGGTTCTCATTTTATACCCCCCTTGAATTTTAGCGCCCTTGGCGCGGCCCCTGTCTATGGCGAGCTTTTTAGCGAGCAGGAAAGCCCCTATGACCACCTCCTGCCCGGTCAGGTCTGCGATGCCTTCGCCCTTGTCCCAGCCTCAGCGAACACCATTGCCAAGATAGCTAACGGCATATCGGATACCATGGTTACGGCTCAGGCTCTGGCCTTTGACAAGCCACTTATTTTCGCGCCCGCCATGAACCCCAAGATGTGGTATCACCCCTCTACGGTTCGCAATGTCGCGACGTTGCGCTCTGATGGGCATAGCTTTGTTTTGCCTGAGCTGGGGGCTGTGGCTTGTGGTGAGCATGGCGTCGGGAAGCTTGCCGCCATCGAGACCATCTATTGGCATATTTTGCGGGCCGTAATCGCCGGCAAACAGCTCAATGACCTGTCAGGTAAGAAAGTAATGGTTACTCTTGGCCCAACCCGTGAGCAATGGGACGGGGTGCGGTATTGGAGTAATCTTTCAACTGGTCACATGGGGGCGGCTCTTGCCACTGCGGCATGGTTAAGAGGGGCAGAGGTCTTTGCTGTTCACGGGCCAATTTCCTTCGATTTACCTGCTGGTATTACGCACTACCCTGTTCTTTCAGCTTCTGCCATGTTCGAAGCGGCTTCTTCTTTATGGGAACACATGGATTATGGTATTTTCTCAGCCGCCGTGGCAGACTTTGCCCCCAGACCATTTGGGGCTGAAAAATTTAAAAAATCTTCTTCTGCCTCGGGTTTTTCCTTAGAGTTTATTCCTAATCAGGACATCCTTGCGACCCTTGGTCAACGTAAGCAGACGCATCAACGTATCGTTGGTTTTGCTGCTGAGACTTCTCATGTTTTGGAAAACGCCAAGGATAAACTCGCTCGCAAAAATGCGGACATTATTGTAGGTAACAAAATTGGCGACTCTGGTTCTGGCTTTGCCTCCGAAACCAATGACGCCTTTATAGTCAAACATACCGAAAGTCGTGAGTTACCTCGTATGGAAAAAAGTGCCTTGGCTTGGCTGATAACGGACGAGCTATGCGCAGTGTAGCCCTTTCAGAGTGGCTTCGCCCGTGGCACGGGGTAGGGGTCACCGCTTTTTTGTCAGAATTTCCCCTCGATATAAGTCAACTCTCCCCTGAGTTTTCCCCTTCGCAAGCCAATCGCCATCCTTCGCCCTCAGGCTCTTCTCAGGCCGTTGGCGTTCATGGTACTGGGCAAGGGGGGCGCGCTTCTCTTGGTTCTCGAGGAAGCATGCCTCCCCCTAAGGCCAATGATGCTACGGTGACTGACAGTTCTGCGCCTTATGTCCCTTATGTTAATGACGCCAAAGCGACCCAAATAGCAGGCAGTAAAGACGAAATGTCGTCTTCTTCTGAACCTGTGCCTCGCTCCCTTTCGCCATCTTCGGCTACGAGCGTGTCAGTGTCTTCATCTGCTTCGCGTTCTGGTCCTGCTTCGAGTGAGTCCCCTAAGGGGTCCTTTCTTCCAGAGCCTCTTCCCCGGGAGGATTGGCCCAAGGCTTTTCAGGACTACTTCCAGAAGATTTCTCCCTCCCCCGTCCTTTGGTGCTATGAGGCCCTCGGTGAAGACCTTTTGGGCACTCCAGACCAAGAGCGCTCCCAATGCCTTAAGCGACTCATTGGTGAGCTCCATTTCCCCAAAGGTACCAGTGTTTTTTGGCCTCCTTCCCTGCCTGATGTCTCTGACATAGAGCAATCACAAGGGGTCTTGCTTCGTGTCTTTCAGGAGCTTTTTCCTAAGCTCGTTATTTGTCTTGGGTCTGGCCCCGTGTTGAGTTTTCTTTCTGATGGGGATGCGCCTCTCCCCTTTACCCAGCGTCTTGTGAAAGGGCATATGGTCGTCTTCCTGCCGGATTTTTCCGAGATGACTCAGAATCCCTCCCTTTTCAATCAGGCAGTGCTTTACCTGCGAGCTATTGTTTCGCAGCTTTTCATTGTTTAATTCTTAATTATCGAGCTCTTTTGTCGGAGAAAATATGAAAGTTCTTGTTACAGGCGCCGCGGGCTTCATCGGCTTCCATTTAAGCCTCTTGCTTTGCAAGCAGGGCATACCTGTTGTAGGCATTGACAACCTTAACGACTACTACAGTGTTCAACTTAAAAAGGATAGACTCGCGCAGCTTCAGTCTGAAACCCTTTTTACCTTTCAAGAACTCGACCTCTCCGACCAGCTCGGCATGACCAAGCTTTTTAAGGAGGAGCAATTCACTCATGTGGTGAACCTTGCGGCGCAGGCTGGCGTTCGTTACAGCCTCGTCAATCCTCATGCCTATGTCATGTCGAACCAGCTTGGCTTTTTGAATGTATTGGAGGGGTGTCGACATAATCCTGTAGAACACCTTATCTTTGCCTCATCCAGCTCTGTCTATGGTTTAAATAAAAAGATGCCTTATTGCGTCGATGACGGCGCTAACCACCCCGTCAGTCTTTATGCTGCTACTAAGAAAAGCAATGAAATGATGGCTCACTCCTATAGCCACCTGTATGATATTCCCGCGACCGGGTTACGCTTCTTCACTGTTTATGGGCCATGGGGGCGCCCGGATATGGCTCCGCATATCTTTAGTCAGGCTATTCTTTCTGGCCAGCCCATACCGCTTTTTAATCAGGGAGATATGCGCCGCGACTTTACTTATATTGATGATATCGTTGAAGGTGTTTTTCGCCTCCTTCAACACGCTCCCTTGGGAGAGCCTGGATGGGACGCTATCACGGCCACCCCTTCTTCAAGCTCCGCTCCTTATCGGCTGTATAATATCGGTAACAATAAGACTGTTCAGTTGAAGTATTTTGTTGAAGTTCTCGAAAAATGTCTTGGCGTTAAAGCTTCCCTTGAGCTTTTGCCTATGCAACCCGGAGATGTCCAAGAAACCTATGCCAACATTGACTCTCTCACTGATGCCGTTGGCTTCGCTCCCAGCACCAGTATCGAAAAAGGAGTGGAGCTGTTTGCTCGTTGGCATCGTGATTACTACGGTATCTAGAGGCTTCCTTGTTGTCTTTCACCCCTTGCACAGGTTTCTCGTGACTCCATTCTCTAGGCTTGCCATGGGCCTGTAAACTGCGATCTAGCAATCCTTTCTGCTTCGTCCCTCCTTCCTTTTTTCTCTGTTTTTCTTCCAACTATGGTATCCTTTCCACCCTTTTTCAGAGATTGCGCGCCCCTCTGGCTTCGCTTTTCAGACGCACTTGTTCTTCGTGCCTCTTTGTAGTTTTGGTACAAAAGTGACTTAATGTTTCACGTGAAACATTAAGATATGTTGACCAAACTTTTTAATTTGGGTAAATATCAGGGGTGTTTCACGTGAAACATTAGAGCGTTGATGAACCAAAAAAAGGAATTACGGGGCTTGTATGGCAAGAATAATCGCGGTGGCTAACCAGAAAGGGGGAGTTGGGAAGACAACTTCATCAATAAATCTTGCTGCTTCGCTCGCAGTTATGGAGAAGAGGGTGCTTCTTATCGATTGCGATCCACAGGCTAACTCGACAAGTGGTCTTGATATCGATAGTAGTTTGAGCTTGTATCAGGTTTTTCATGATCCTTCGTTGGCAGAGAGTGCTATTCAGCAATCTAATGTTCCGTATCTGTCTGTTTTACCAGCCCATACGGATCTGGTCGCCATCGAAATGGAACTGGTCGATAAGGTGGGGAGAGAGTATTTTTTGAGGGATATTCTTGATTCTCTGACAAGCCAGTACGATTATATTATTTTTGATTGCCCTCCCTCTTTGGGGCTTATTACATTGAACGTTTTTTGCGCTGCGAGGGAGTTGCTCATTCCTTTGCAGTGCGAGTTTTTTGCCCTTGAGGGGATAGTCAAACTATTGCACACCTTCGATTTGGTGAAAAAACGTTTGAATACAGAGTTTGAGCTTCTTGGGGTTGTTTTGACCATGTATGACGTAAGGAATAAGTTGGCGCGCCAAGTTAAGAATGAGGTTCGCAAGTGTTTTCCTGACCATCTTTTTGAAACAGTTATTCCCCGAAATGTTCGGCTTTCCGAGGCACCCAGTCATGGTAAGTCCATAATCCATTATGACATTCGCTCTAAAGGCGCTGAGGCCTACCTTGCCCTCGCCAAAGAAGTGGTCATTCGCAGGCCCCGCTAGGATTGGTATGACGTTGGGTTGTAGCGATGTGGCGGTGCCATGCCCGTCACAGGCGAGTGGATGTGTTGCTTGTTGAGGCGCGGTATGGGGTGGCTCACTCATTAAGGGGCGATGGCTGTTGGTCTGCTTATGCCTCTTTGGGGATAAAGAGGTAGGGCAGGGAGCAAGAAGCCGTGCGAAGCCCCTCGACCCTGCCGGGGCCGCTAAACGAGAGTCCTCAACCCTCTTCGCTGGTTGGTTAATGGCGCATGTGTTTGCGTGGGCGCTTACGTGGACACTTATGGAGGCGCTTACGCGGATATATGAAGTTTTGTGGACGGATGAGTTTGTTAGTGGGCTGACTCTCGCTGTTGGGCAAGCTTGCGGTCAGGGCGTTTTTGTGGGCGCAGGGAGTAGCCTTGAGGTAAGCCCCTTGGCTTGCTCTCTGCGTTTTGAATGTTTGACTTAGTCGCTACATTTGGGTGAGGCTTCAAAACAGATATGGTCTTTAAAGTGCTTTTTGCGCACAATGGAACCGCAGCCCTTGCATATGAAGACCACAAGTCCGCCTAGTTGCGCACTTTTAAGGGTGAAAGGGTGCTCTGGTGCTGTTTGCCAGTTGTCCACCTTGATCCCGCAAGTTTTGCATTCTACATCAGCGCAGATGGGATACTCAAAGTCCCAATATTGTTGGAATGTTTCCCATTCTGCTACAGGTTCGACAGCTTCGATGGGGGCCTCCTTTGCAAAAAGGGATTCTACGAGGTTGGTAAGTGGTTTGCCCCCTTTTTTCCAGGCTTCGGCGCTTAGTTGAATGGAGTGGAAATTGCCGTTTTTATCGTAAAGTTCTATGAAGTGTTCGTTTCTTTTCATGGCTCTCCTCGGTGATTTGATGGGGCTATTCCGCCTGAAAAGGGTGTATAAGTCAAGTATGAAATGGTATGGACACTGTGTGCCCAATGGGTGACTTGCGGGACTAGTCATAAGGGGCATCTTTTCATAATCGCCAACTGTGATCTCTATGTCCAGCCTGCTGCTTATGTCCAAGCTTCTGTGCGGGCCTTGGGGGCTCGTGCCCCTTGAGTGGTAAAGGGTGCACCTCCCTTTTTGACTCAAGGCCGCACTGTATCAACGACGCAGGTGGAGGAGGGCGATGAGGGTCGTGCTCTGAAAGAGTGGTGTGCTATGTAATCAAACCAGCTGTTTTTTGGAAAGGCGAATGATTTCATGGTATTCCAACGCCCCTCAGGCTCTTAAGCCTGAGGCGTTTTTGATAGCTTGGTCTGTGTATTGTGCGAGCTCTTAGTCCGGTTTGTTGAGGGGCGCTTCGGCGCCTGAAGGGCCGCAGGGTGAGGATTGAAGGTTTTGAAAGGTAGAAGAGGGCGTTTTTCAGATGCCTATAACTGATAATGACTAATGCGCATTGTGAATATGGGTATGCAACATAAGAGAGGATTACATGGCTACTAAGGTTACAGGATTAGGGAGAGGGCTCGACGCGCTCATTAGGGAGACCAGCACTGATGCGGAGAAGGATGAAAATCCCGGTGTTTTGCTTCTTGCCAATATTATGCCCAACCCCAACCAGCCACGGAAACATTTTGAAAAAGAGGCTTTGGACGAGTTGGCCTCTTCCATCAAGAGCCAAGGAGTTCTACAGCCCCTGCTGGTTCGGCCTGTGGGGGATGGAAATGAGGGCAAGTATGAGATTGTGGCCGGTGAAAGGCGTTGGCGCGCGAGTCAGCTTGCCGGGTTAAGGGAAGTGCCCGTTATAATCCGCCCTTTTTCTGAGCAGGATGTACTTCTTGCCGCCCTTATTGAAAACCTGCAACGAGAAGACCTGAACCCCATTGAAGAAGCCCTTGGCATTGAAACCTTGCGCGCTGAGTTTTCCTTAAATCAGGAAGAGCTGGCTTCACGGTTGGGCAAAAGTCGCTCCGCCATTGCCAATAGCTTGCGTTTGCTGGGGTTGCCTTTGGAAATGCAAACAGAAGTCGCTTCGGGAGCTTTGAGCGCCGGGCACGCCCGCGCTTTGTTAGGTGTTGAAGATGACGCCGCGCGCAGTGAACTTAAAGACAGTATTCTCGCCATGGGGCTTTCGGTGAGGGAAGCTGAGGGGATGGCCTCACGCTGGAAAGCAACAGGCAGTTTTGAGACGGGTCTTGAACAACACGATCCAAAGCAGGCAAAGCCCGCCTCTGGCGCACGAAAAAAGCCGAGCAGTGAAAGGCTCTTGGCGGCGCAACAGCAGCTGTCCGAGGCATTGTCTGTTCCGGTGAAGTTGACTGGAACCGAGAGTAAAGGGCGCATAAGCATAGCCTTTTCAAGCGAAGACGAGTTGGAAGGCTTGCTCCAACTCTTGGCTCAACCACGCGGTTAAGGGATTGGGATAAAACGCGAAACAGGCGCAGGAACTGAAAAAGAGATAGTAAATATGACACTACCTAAGGCGACGCAGGTTACTTTGCATAAGGAAGACGAGAGTGTTTTGACACAAGGGCGGCTTGAGGGCTGTCTTGATACCTATTCCCAAGGTAAGGTTCTTATTATTGGGGATATTATGCTGGATAAATACCTTCATGGGGACGCTGAAAGGGTCTCGCCTGAGGCGCCTGTTCCTGTGGTGCTCGTTGAAAATGAATCAGAATTTATCGGTGGGGCGGGAAACGTTGCCCGTAATATCAAGGCCTTAGGCGGAACACCTGTCCTGATCGGGGTGAGGGGGGCAGATGACTACGGCGCGGCTTTGGAGCTTTTGTTGGCTCAGAGCGGGGTGGAGTTTGATTTTCTGGTGACGGCCAATAGGCCCACAACGGTAAAATTGCGTGTGCTGGCTCGTAAGCAACAGATGTTGAGAATAGACTGGGAAGACAACACCGCCCTTACCCAAGGAGTTGCCAGGGAACTCCTGAGCAAGGTGGAGGCTCACCTAGAAAGCGTGGGGGCCATTGTTGTTTCCGACTATGGAAAAGGCATCGTTTCAGATGAATTTTTTGCGGGTCTGCATGCTTTGCTCAATAGGACGAAGCGTAGCATTCCCTTGCTTGTGGATCCCAAACCGCAAAATACGAAGTCCTATGCCGGGGTGACACTCCTGACCCCTAACGCTAAAGAAACCGGGGCCATGGCAGGACTCCGCACCGATAGTAAACAGGCTATTTTAACAGCTGGCAAGGCTATTATGGAACAGCTGGGCTGTCCGTATTTGGTTACTACTCTCGGAGCTGACGGGATGGCGGTTTTTTGCCATGATGCTTCGGTGTGGCACATTCCTACCGCTGCTCAGCAGGTGTTTGACGTAACAGGCGCAGGGGATACGGTTATTGGCGCCATCGCTTTGGGTCTTGCTTCCGGTGCGAATTTAGTAGAAGCCGCCATTCTCGCCAACTATGGCGCGGGGATTGTGGTGGGGCAGGTGGGAGCCGCCACGGCGAGTGTCGATGCCATAAGAGAATTGGTTCGTGAGGCCCAAGGCTATAATGTGAGCCGTTGGGCGTAAGAGGCGAAGGCCTTAACTGGCCGTGTTGAGTTTAAACTGCGGGCTTTAAGTTGTTCTTTCCTCCTTTGAGGGCAAGGTTGATGATGTGTTTTTTGACCGAGCTCATGCCCAAAGCTACCTTAGCCCTTGGCGAGCCTCACGGCGGATTAAAGGCATGGTTGACGCATCTGGTCTTTGAGCCACCTTCATCTGTCTTATGACAATGGAATACCAGGTCAATGGGGTAGCAGGTCAAGTTGAAGCCTCGCCCATCTGATGTCTTGCTCGTGAATTATCATCCATCATATCGTTCAGCGCAAAGCTATGATTGCTAGGCGTTAGTTTGGGGGCTTGCTGGGGGGAGTATGAGCCTTTGGCTTTTCATAAGAAAAATTATCAAATGTAGCTGTATTGTTGGTGCTTTTCTTGTTGCCGCTTGCACGGGATTCGTGCTGTGGCTGTATTTTTCAGTTGCCCAATACTTGCCGGATACGGACGAGTTGCGGGCGTCTTTGTGTCCCCAGACAAAGACCCATAGACTCGTCCCCGCTTGGAATGAAGGTGAGATTAAGGTTGAGGTTCCTGTTGTTCCTTTGTCTGAAATGTCGCCCCATGTGGTCAATGCTACCCTAGCCGCTTATGACAAGCAGTTCAAAAAAGCGCCCCCTTTTTCGCTTCTTCGTTTTATAGTCATGGTTGCCAAGAGCGACGGCAGGTTCCTTCATTGTGGCGGGGCCATCCCCCATGGTGTTGTGAGGCGAGTCCTTACTGATATTCGACCCTCCCATAAACGAATAGCAGCGGAACTTTTCACCCGGCAACGTTTGGAGCGGGAACTGACAAAAGATGAAATGCTCTGCATCTATCTCAATATTTTCTATATGGGGAATGGTTTTTATGGGGTGGAAGCGGCGAGCCAAGGGTATTTAGGCAAAAGCGCGGCCGAAATAACCCTCGCGGAATCGGTTGCTTTGGTCAGTTTACTACATAGCCCCTCCAGAGAGAATCCTTGGACAGAAGGGCAGCCTAGCCAAAGGAGTTTGCAAAGGCAGCAGGGCACATTGCGGGTGATGCTTGACGAGGGGTGGATAACAAAGGTGGAATACACCGAGGCTTTAAAGGAAAAAATTGATTTTTCTTCGTTCGCAGAGAGGGAAGTCGTTTCATGGCGTTTTACAGGCCCAGGGCAGTCCAAGGAGAATTCAAGGAAAGGCTTCGGCTTCCCTTGAACCCAGTGACCAAGGAGCTTTGCTGGTTGGTAACTTGTTCTTGCCGCTTTTTTGTTTTTACGAAAAGCACAAAGGTGTAGGTGTTTTTTTCTGTAGGTGACTTTCCTGAGAGGTTGCCTGATAGCCTGAAGGGGATTGACCTTATCTATGCTTTATGAGTTCACTAAACACGGATTTTAAACAACACGCCAGTCTTTCCGCCATCAGTAAAGGAAGGGCTGGCGTGGTGTTTGAGGGAGTCTCTAGGATTTGGGGATTGCGAGGATGCAAGAAAATCATTTTCTTGCCAGGATATATGGGGGGACAGCGTCTCCCTTTCAAGTCGTATGAAGCTTTTTATATATCTTTGGTGCAAGCTGGGAGTCAGGCGGGTAAGTTCAATTCAGCCACGGGGTTAATGCCCAGACTATGGGGAGCGACCGAGGATTCAATTTTAAGCTCGGATACTTGAGCGAGGTCGATTTCATGGGCCATGACTCTGCGTCCTTTATGGTCAAAGATGATGGTGACTTTGGGGCGCAGGGCGTGGGTTGTGGCTGTTTGCGAAACAATACCAATGCGACCGTCAGTTAGTTTGACAACTGTACCGAAGGGGAAAACCCCCAAGACACGGACAAACTGGTCTACATAGGTGGGGGCAAAGGATTCGCCTCGTAGAGAATAGATGATGGAGAGAGCTTGGCTCATGGGGAAGGGCTCTTTATAGGCGCGTTTACTGGTGAGGGCGTCGAAAATGTCAGCAATGCTGGCGAGAGCCCCAACCGTTGAGATGGCATTCCCTGTAAGGCCTTCGGGGTAGCCCGTACCATCAAATTTTTCGTGATGTTCTTTGGCAATTTTCACGAGAGTGGAGGTGGGGGGTGCCAGTTTTGTCAAGGCTTGGGCACCAAGGCTCGGATGCTGTTTCATGACGGTGAATTCTTCCGGGGTGAGCTTGCGGGGGGCATTGATGATTTCAGAAGGGATATAGTATTTGCCGAAGTCGTGAAAAAGGGCTCCAAGGCCAATCTCAAGGACATCTTCTCTGGAAGCGCCGAGGGCTTTGCTTAAAAGGATGGAGAAAATGGAAACGTTGATCGAGTGGGTGTAGGTGTATTCGTCGGCTTGGCGCAGTTTGGTTAGGCCAAGAAGAGCGTCGTGGTTGCGGTCGAGACTGGTGTAGATGTCTTCGATACAGGGCTTTGCGGAGTCGACGTCGATGATGCCGTTGCGAGCCTCGTTAGCTATTTTATGAGAGAGCTCGAGGGTCTCGTTATAAATTTTACGGGCGATGGAGCTTTCTGTATGGAGGGCGGTCTTTGGGGTAAAGGGAGCGTTTTGAAAGGGACTGTGGGCAAGGGGTTCGAGTAGCTCGACTATGCCGGGGGGCAAAACCCCTTGTTGTGACTTTTTAAGGTCAACATAGGCTTCGGTGAAGCCCGCTTTATGGATGCTTTCTAAGGCTTCGGGCGAGGTAATCAGCCCTTCTTGTGAGAAAAGGGTTGGGTGTTTATGCCACTCCACTGCGATATCGGTAACATACATGCCGACATGAAGGGAGTTTGTGGG
>CAZYJQ010000052.1:0-11487 GCA_964647835.1 uncultured Desulfovibrio sp.
AAAATTCACAGGGATTCCTAGAAATGTCTGAAAATTCCTTGATAATTTGCACATGACCTTTGAGAAAGAACTATCATACCGCGCGTATAGCGCCCATTGGTAAAAGGAATCGGCTATGGGCATTGGGTTGCATATAACAAGCGTTAAACGAGTTCGCTACCTGTTGCCCTTTAGCGATAATGAGCTTAATGACCTCATGAGCGTTATGGCGCGGCAAATTGGGCTTGGGAGCCACGTTCTTGAACTTTCGCTACTTGATGACACCGCCATGGCAGAGCTCCATTTTTCAACCATGGGAACCCTGAACACCACAAATATTTTGTCCTTTCCCTTGCTTTATGCTACTTTCGCCCCATATGTAATGGTGGAAAGCCACGACAAAATTTGCGCAGGCGAGTTTGAGCCAGGTGAGCTTGGTATTGATGAACTCAGGTCTGATAAACTTGGTGTTGACGAGTCTACGACAGAGACTTTCCAAAAAAAAGAGCGAGGATACACTCCACCGAGCCAAGGGCAGTTTGTTCATGACAGTGTCACTCCCATGCCTGAGACCTCTCCCCCTATACCAATGCTCGGTTCCTTGGCTATGGCAGTTGAAACTGTTCAGCGCGAAGCCTTTCTTTATGGGCAAGAGTTGAGCGCGTATACTGTGTTTTTATTGGCTCATGGGTTTGCCCATCTCTTAGGTTACGACCATGGCCCTGCCATGGACGCCATCATGGAGCGCATGGGACAAGGAACTCTGGAATCATTGAGTGGAACTCTGTGATTGTACTGTGAATATAGATAGCTCGAGCGTTATTTCGCTCTAGGTGCTTCAAGGGCAAAGGTTGCCGTCTGTTGGTTTGATGACACGTTAATCAATGCGTGAATAAAACACTCCCATACCGCAAGGCATACGCTGTAAAGCGTGATCATGTGAAGAGCGAGGATTGTACAATGAGTGAAGTGGTTCTTACAGAAAAAACAGAGTTGAGTCGCGAAGATAGCGATACTATCAAGAGACTTACAGAGAATATTGATTTGCTGGAGCCAACCCTGTCCATAACCTATGGCTCTGAAACCATGGCGGATATTGCCCGTTTCGCTGACGAACTTCTCTCCCGTGTTCGTACCAAAGACGCTGGTCCCGTTGGGGAATCCCTTGGTGACCTCATGGGAAAACTCAAGGATTTTGACACGGCGGAACTGGAAAAAAAATCCTTTCTCGAGCGCTTGCCTGTGGTGGGGTCTTATTTTAATTCATCGCAACGAGCTGTTTCGAGGGTAAAAACCATTTCTGACCAGGTGGGACTCATAGGGACGACCCTTGAAGAATCCATGATTGGACTGCTCAAGGATATTTCCATACTTGAAGATTTATACAATTATAATAAGCAATTTCACCATGATTTATCCCTTTGCATCCTTGCAGGGCAAGAGCGTTTGCGCAGGGCCAAAGAAGAGGAGCTCCCCTCCCTTCAGCGAGAGGCTGAAAAGGCCAACGACGGACTGACCGCTCAACGGGTTAAAGATTTTTCAGATGCCATTTTGCGCTTTGAGCGACGGTTGCACGATTTGCAACTATCTCGCACCATTACCTTGCAAACCGCTCCCCAGATTCGCTTGATTCAGAGCAACAGTCAAAGCTTGGTAGAAAAAATTCAAACCAGCATTCTCTCCACCATTCCCATTTGGAAAGGCCAGCTCGTTTTGGGTCTGACCATTCAAGGCCAGAAAAATTCAGCTGAAATGCAACGTCGGGTGACAGATACTACCAATGAACTTCTCGAGAAAAATGCCGCCTTGTTGCAAGATTCGGCAGTGAGCACGGCCAAAGAGGTAGAGCGTTCGGTTGTGGACATTAAAACCTTGCGCAATGTGCAGGAAAAACTCATTGCCACCATCGAGGAGACTATTACCATAGCCCAAGAGGGACGTGAGAAACGCCTTGCTGTGGAAGAAGAACTGCTGGCTATGGAAGATGACTTGAAGGCCAGATTAACCAACCTTGCCGCTGTAAAACGCGATTCCATCGTTGCCGGAGCTTCGACTCCCTTATCTGCTTCCAAGGGTGCTGGGCCGGCTTTGAGTGGTAAAGAGGGCGCTGTTGACGGGTCCGGTGAAGGCGAGGCTGTTCCTGCGCCATCCGATGAGCTTGGGAAGCCGTAAAGCTAATAACTTGATGTAGCCACGCCTTACTGTTGACGATGCTGTGTAGCAGAGCCTGCTGGTTCGAAGCTGGTTGTATGTGGGCTGAACCATAAGATTGCTTGATTGCTAGAACCCCTCAATCCCATATTTTTTGGATTTTTTATGCTGGAGCGTGATTTTAAAAGAACCTTCTTCCATTCCGTAAAACGGAAGGTCGTTGGTGTTGCCGAGAGGATACTTGTTCATACGGCTTCCATCATCGTTGCCCTTGGCGCGAGTAAAGCCGTCTATGATCCGACCTTTCAGGCGAGTTTTTTCGGGTCTGCTGTTATTGCTTTCATGATGTATGTGGGGCTGGTGTCCTTGTTTCCCGCGGGCAACCCGCGCCGTACGGATTGGTTCATTCCTTTTCTGATGGCTTGTGCTCTGGGGCTTGTCTGTTATGTCAAACTATTGCCTTGGCAATTCATTGTTTTTTGGATGGGAGCGCAATCGTGGTGCGTACGTCTTGCTTGTAAAAAAGATAAACAATCGGAATGGCTGATTGCTCCTTGGCTTCTTTTGTCCGCAGCCATGTATTTTTCTCGCTATGCAGAACTGAGTGCCACGCCTGTTCTCTATGTTGCCCTGCCAGCATTTACCATTGCTGGCGTTGTGGCTAACCAACTTGTTAACAAACTTTTCTTTTTCCCTTTTCGTAAGAGACAAATCGCTCATATTGCGACTCGTTTAGATTCTTTTTTAACCAATAAGCGCTTGCCCTTGCCTTTTGAAGACCCTATCCAACTTCTGGTGAACAACAGCCGTCTTGTGGTCAAAGCTGTCCCTAACCTTGACGACAGCATGGTGACGCCCATAATGGCCATGGGTATTGTCGCCAATAAGCTCAGTATTTTAGTTGCAGGCGATGCCTCTCGCTGGACAACGGAAGGTGAACGGGTTTTGCAGGCCATTGGTCTGCTCAATGAAGAATTTGACAGACGTCTGGCGCATTTTGACACGGTGGCGGTTGAAGAGGAAAGGCCCGTTGAAGACATTGATCCCAAAGTTGCCAAAGGGGACGAACTCCTAGAGATTGCCACTCGTATCGTGCTTAAAAAAAACGAATTACCGCAGCATTTGCACCAACCCCTTGATAGTGTTCGCCTGACCACTCGTGGCATTGTGGACTCTATGTTGTCAGATCCCTTTGATTTTGAACCGGGTGATAAATTTTTAAGTCGCTATTTACCGGCCTTGGAAAAACTTGTTGATGAATACATCCGCCTGTATCACAGCGTTGACCCCGGTCATGAAGATGTAGATAAGGTACTCGTGCGGACTGAAAAGATTATCGTTCGGTTGGAAGAAGCCTTTAAAAGAGAGCGAGCGCATTTGCTTAGAAACGACACCATGGAGCTTAACGCAGAACTCGCCACTCTCGATACTTTGCTTAAATTTGACGGTCGCTAACGGTCTAAGGTGTTCCTTTTGCAGAGTTTTCTGGCTTGCTAGGCGGCTTCTACGCTCCTGCATGAATCTCATAGATTGTCATAAACAAAGCCCCCATATTGCATGGGGGCTTTGTTTATTTGAAGGCTTTATTTGATAGTTTGGTTGCTGTCTCTGCGCCTGTGTTCCTTACGGTTCTGGTCTAGGAAGGATAGGCTTGAGACGGGACACTGGGGATAGTAATGGCGTAAGGCGTTGTTGGGCCCCAGAACAATCTGTGTTTCAAGGCAATTCCTCAGAAACAACAGAGGCTGCAAATGGGTTGGGGGTTAGCCGAATCCTCGTCTAGCGAGCCATGATTGAGGGCTCCTTATGCGGAGCCGTGTCATTGGAAGTATGACCTTGCGCATTCCCTAAAGCATCACTCGAGCATTACCTAAGGCATTATCCGAAGCAACTCCCTAAACACCATCCGAAACATTGCTTGAAGGTTTCGCCGAGTCATTGCCAGATACAGCTTCCCCAGTTGTATCTCCAGTCTCGCTCACACTCGTATCCTGAGCTTCATTAACAGCCTCATTCAATAGACTCGCTTTTTCAGCAGAATCCGGAATGACCTTCTTATTGGTATGGCTGTCTACGCTCTTTTCCACTGGCGAGGTGGTTTGTTCTTTTTCAGTCTCAGGAGTCCCAGCGGTGGGAGTCGCAGGCATATCTTGGGATGTGTCTGGGGTAGCGTTGGAGCTATCGGATTTACTTTCAGAGTCTACTGTTGGATAGACTGCTGAGGGCGTTTCGGGGGTAGAGCCAGAGGAATCACCAGAGGAATCACCAGAGGAATCACCAGAGGTATTGGCGGCCGCTTCCTCAGATTTAGCCTGGGAGGGAGCATCTGTTGAAGTGTTTGTTGAACTATCTGAATTACGGTCGGGGGCAGCGACAGGGTCAGAATTGAGGGGTGTATCCGTTGGCGTGTCAGATTCAGTGGCAACAGGTGCGTCAGAACTTGCCTCGGGGGTGGTAACAGGCAATTCTTCTGGAGAGATAGCAGGTGCTATGCCCTCAGTAGTTTTTTCAATGTCACTGCCATCAGTGATGTCTGTCTCGCCAGTTTTACCAGTCTCGCCGGTGTCATCAGTTGTACCCACAGTTTCCGGTTCTGGAAGGGGGGGACAAGCCAGCAAGACATATTCATGTTGTTCAATCATTTGTTTGTGAATGGGTTCTAAGCATTTTGGCATGTCGGCCAGTTTATTGAGAGCGCGTTGCTGGATGGCCATTATGACTCGAGGGTGTTTTTCAAGGGCGTCGGTAATTTCCTCAAGGGAATAGATTTCGTCAATGGTACTTTCAGCGTAATAGGTATAAATACCATCATACATATCGTAGGTAAGGGGGTGGTAGTCCTCGCCAATGTATTGCTTAAAAATTTGTCCTTGAGCCTTGGGACTTAAGATAGTGTCAAGGCTAGGGGCCGCCATACCAAAGAGTGGATAAGCCAGTGCCGTTGACATGAGGGCAAGGGTAAGGAGCACCCCTTCCGGACGCGAGGATGGCAGACCTAAAATAAGGAAGAGGGCCGTGGCGCACAATATGCCTGTACTGATAAAAAATCCGGGTGAAGTGGGAATTTCCCAAGCCGGGATATGGTTATCAATGAAATCTGGCAGAGGGACAGACCCAAAAACTTTGAGGGTGGCGATAAAGAGCGCCGCGCCGCCCAAAAGAAGCGTAAGACCAAGGAGAAGTTTAAAAGCTGTGGCTCTTTTGCCTGAAAGCTGTAAAGCGGCTCTGCCTGCAATAAGACAAATGGCGGGCAGGGCGGGCAAGAGATAGATGATAATCTTAGTTGATATGGCGCTGAGAAGGAGAAGGGCTGAAAGAACAATACACCATAAAAAAGCTTGCCCCTCACGTTCTGGAGTGCGGCTTTCCATAATGGTGGAAAAAAACTTTTTTGTGAAAAGTCTATGAAAGGGAAGGCACAGAATAAGCGCGATCCACGGCATCAGCAAAATGGGTAAGCGTTCAAGGTAGTATGACCATTTTGCCTTATGGTGAAAAGCATCGACCGCGCGTTCTAAAACCTGCTTACCTAAAACCTGATCTTGAATATAACTCAGACTTGTTTCATGGGCGAGCCCTGCGAGCCACCCGCCAATAATAAGGGCGGCAACAACCAGTCCGATGAGAAAATCAAGGGAGAAAAACCGAGTTACTTTACCGCGCCAAAGGGCAAAAAGGGCGAGGGCGCTCAAAGGCAAGGCCAAGCCCAAAGGCCCCTTGGTCAAACAAGCGAACGCACCTAAGATAAAGGCAAGGCTCATAAGCAAGGGCGCGCGATGTTTGGTGAAAGCCAAGAAAAAAGCGGTGTAACTCCCCATGATGAAGGTGGAAAAAAGCAGATCCATGCGAGCGTAGTGGATAACGCCCATAAAGTAACTGCCGCAGAGAAGTAAGATGCCTCCGGCGAAAAGAGAACGACCGTCAAAACGGCCCACAAGGCGACCAAGAAGCAGAGAACTCCAGAGGAATAAAAGGCCAGAAATGGCTGCCGCGCCAAAATAGAGGCGAGGCCCTTCCTCCTGGAATATTTCATAAAGACCTCGCAAAAACCAAAAATAGAGCGAAGGTTTATCAGGGTAGAGTTGTCCGTTCAACTCCAGCTTAAAAATATTGCCTTCGTGAAGCATGGAGGTGAAAACTGCGGCGTGGCGGACTTCGTCAGAATACCAAAGGGCGCGCACATCGAGGGTAAAGAGGGTTTGCAGGACAAATAAAAGCGTTAAAAAAAGCCAAGGGGCGTAACCGCACGAATTGAATAAAGCATTGCTCAGGCCGCCCGGCATGCTTGGGGGAACAGGTAAAATGGGGTGCGAGGCAGCAAAGGCAAGGGACGCTTCTTGCTGTTTTGAGGGGTGACTTGGCGAGGGTTTTTTGGCTGAAGATTCCTTTGTGCCTTTTTTGTCTTTGCGGCTCAACCGTGACTTCTTTGGGGCATCATCAGTTTGTTTCTCAGGGCCATCTTGCTCGCCCGTGGTTGTCTGGTGTGCGGTACTCTCTAGTTTTTCTGGTTGCGGGCCAGCCAGCTTATCCGCAAGTTTTTTTGCCAGCTTGTCTGCCTGTGTTTCTGGTTGCGTTTCTGGCTCTGTATCTGGCTCTGTATCGGGTTGTGTGTTTGGCAGTATTTCTGATTGAGCGTCTGATTGAGTTTTTGGGCTTTGTTCTTGGTTAGTTCCCAGGGTCAAAGCTTGTCCGCTGGCTTCTTGCTTGAGGCTTTGCCCGTCTTCTTGTAAGGGAGATGTCGTAACAGGGTCAGCCTTTTGAGCAACTGTGCTCTCATCAAATGCGTCTTTATCAAACGTTGTCTCATCATTTTTGGCGAAAGGCTCAGAGGCTTGGGAGCCGTCTGGGGAATCTTCTCCAGAAAAAGGTGCCGCGGGCATGGCAATGGCGGTATCGGGAGCTGGCCTTGTTGGTTGGGCCTCGGCAGTATCAGCCGAGGCGTTGGTGTTTTGAGGTACTTGTTTTTCAGTCGGGGCTGCGCTTTGGGGGGCCACAGGGGGAAGGGTCGCCCGTGGGGGAAGAGAGTTTGGTGACAAAGAGGAAGCTTGTGGCTGTGTGGAGGCTGGGGCTTGGGCCGATGAGCCCGGCTCTTCTTGGGACGGCGCTGGTGTTGAAGAGGGCGTGAATGAGACCTCAGTCGAACTTTCTCTGTCGCTAAGGTCGCTTCTGCCAATGCTGGAGTCGCTTTCAGCCGACAAGAGAGGTGAGTCGCTCTTACTGGTGAGATCCGCATCAGCTTGGGGCTCGGGGCGAAATTTTTGCGAAAAGGGGTAGGAGTTATCAGGGATTTGAGGCTCTTGCTGAGCCCCGTCAGTAGTATCTTTTTTTGTCGAGGGGGCCATGGGTACTCCTAATGGGGGGTGTCGTGGTTCGCTTGGCGAATGGTGGTATGAAAGGATGGATAAAGCGGCGAAGCGCTTGGTATATGACCTCAGAAGATATCTTGAGTAACGTGCTAGGCAGTTCTTCTTGATTGTTTTATCTGTGAAACAGTATGCGCTTCGTGAGTCGCTGTCCTTGAGTTAGCTCTTGTTCTTACAATAAGCAGGAGACTTTAAATTTGAGGCATTACAGTATATTTTCTTTGAGTGAACTGGCTTTTGGCAGGTTTTTTTGAGCATGAACACTCAGGCTTAACATACTGACATAGAGCGAATTTCGGTGATTTCATCACCTTGCGCTAGTGTGTACGGGCCATGAACCTACTCAAAATGGCTATGCAGGGTCTTTTATTAAAAATGAGCCTTGGGTAAGATCGCATATGCACTGAGTCCTGCCCACCATTGGAAAGCCCTTTCTTTTTAACCTGAGCTTGACTATTTTTCAACCTGCGCACGGCGGTATTGAACATAGGCATCACGAATGGAGGTATAGGGTTCAATGGCCGTTTTTTTCAAGTCGTCGTAGGTGTCCAAGGTGTCGTCAAGGTCGTTAAAGGCTCGGCCGGTGGCAATGCCAATGGAGGTCAGGCTTGGGCGCACGTAAGAGACGGGGTCGAGAAAATGGTCGCCTACCATCCCCACGGAATCACGCGCGGTGCTTGGGCCAAGGATAGGCCAGACAATGTAGAACCCTTCGCCCATTCCCCAAACTCCGAAGGTTTGACCCAAGTCTTCATCTTCCACAGGAACAATGGGTTTTTTGTGTTTGGCTACATCAATTAAACCACCAATGCCCGCTGTGCTGTTCAAGACAAAACGGGACATTTCAACGCCAGCGGCGTAGCCACGGCCTTGGAAAAGATTGTTGACGAAGCGTACGGGGAACAGGGCGTTGTGGAAAAAGTTGGAAACGCCAGTCCGAAAAAATTCTGGTGTAATATAAGAGTAGCCATCGTGCAGGGGACGAAAGGCATAGTCGATGAGTACATCGTTAAAGGCGAACATGGCCCTGTTCCAGCCTTCTATGGGGTCGGGAACAATTTGGGTGTAGGTTTCAAGATAGTCGTCGTCTTCTTTATCGAGCTCATGCAGAATCTGTTGCTGTTTATCGGTTAATGGAGGAGTTTGATCTGCCAAGGCCAAAGGCTGAAAGCTCCACAGGGCGAAAACACAGGCGGTGAGGCTCAGGAAAAGAGGTTTAAGCATGAGTCTGGTTCCTTATTTTTTGTTTTCGGCGCGAGTCTCTTCGGCTTTTTGGGCGACAAGGGCAATAAGTTCTTCAATTTCACCATTTAAGAGAACGCTTTGAAATTGGGAGCGGAAGTTTTGTACAAGACTTACCCCTTCAATGTTCACATCATAGACCGCCCAAGTCGATTTTTTGATGAGTCGGTAGGCGATGGGAATGCTTTTGTTGTCAATTTCAATGGTGGTTTGAATTTCCGCGCGGTTGCCTTTGGTGTTCATGACTTCGCCGGAATAGGCCACTTTTTCGCCATTGTAGGCATCAAATTTTTCAAGGTAGGTTTCACGTAAAAGCGTTGTAAAATTATCCACAAGGCGCTGTTGCTGGTCGGGGGTGAAGGTCTTCCAATTGGGCCCCACCGAACGGGCCGAAAGCTCGCGGAAATCAAAGAGCTCACTAATGGTGTTTTCAACACGTTTGAGCACAATTCCTCTGCCGTTTGGGGTTGAGAGGGCGGGGTCACTTAAGTCTTTTAAAACGGCGTTGATGCCTTTTTCTAAGATAAGGCGAGGCTCTGAGGGTTCTGCTCCCATGGCTTTGGGGACAAAAGACCAAAGGGGCAGGAGAAGAGCCAAGGTCAGGCATAGAATGGATAAAGTACGGGTTCTCATTTTACATCTCCAAAGACATATTTACTGATGAGAGCTTCAAGGTCAACGGCCGATTCAGTATCAAAAATTTCATCGCCAGCTTCAAGAATATCACCGCTTCCCTGCGAAATGCTCACATACTTATCGCCAATAATGCCGCTTGTCTTTATGGAGGCGATGGCGTCGTCGGTTAATTCAACGCTGGAGTTAACGAGCATGCCTACTTTCGCAGCATAAGTGGGGGTGAGGGTGATGCTGTTCACCTTGCCCACGGGAACGCCGGCAATTTCAACAGAAGCCCCTACCCGCAGGCCTGTAATGGAAGAAAAATTCGCCGTGACGGCATAGCCCTCGTCAGAAAAAATTTCCATTTTGCCGAGCTTTACGGTGACATAACCCAAACAAAGAAGGCCAATTAAGACAAAAATGCCTACGGTTAGTTCTAAAGAGTATTTTTTCATAGTGTTCCTTGCCCGTTATTCAAAAAATATGTGCAAACCCTGCCAACATGGTTGTTGTGGCGTTGTGATGGAATGATATCTCCGTCGCGGGTTAGTCATTGCTTGAAGTGGCCGCTCTCCTTAAAAATTGCTGGATATAGGGTAGGGGGCTTTCATATAAATCTTCTTTGACGCCATCAAAGAGGATTTTTTTGTCATGCAGAACGATAACATTGTCCGCGATGGTTTGAACGCTGTTTAAGTCATGACTGACAACGATAATAGTCATGTCAGGGAAGCGTTTTTTCATGGAGAGCATAAGTTCGTCCATTTGCGCTGCGCTAATGGGGTCAAGGCCTGAGGTAGGCTCGTCACATAAAAGCACAGAAGGGCTGGTGATAAGCGCTCTGGCGAGGCCCGCTCGTTTACGCATGCCACCCGAAAGTTCTGTGGGATAGTAGTCTCCGTAGGGTTCTAACCCCACTAGGCTAAGACAGGCGTCGGCCTTGCTTCGTAGTTCCGCAGTTTTAAGCCAGGTGTGTTCTTTTAAAGGCAGGTAGGTGTTTTCAGCCACGGTCAACGACCCAAGGAGGGCGCCGTCTTGAAACAAGACTCCCATATTGCGGCGAAAAGTGCGGTATTCTTTATGGGAAAGCGCGGTAATATCTTTGCCGCCGATGATGGTTTTGCCGCTGTGGGCGTCGAGCAGGCCGATAATATGCTTAAGCAGGGTAGACTTCCCACCGCCTGAGCCTCCGAGAATAACCGTAATGGCACCAGCAGAAAAGGTTGTGCTGATACTATCGAGAACAACGGTATTGCCATATCCCAGGGTTAAATCCTGTAACTGTATGTCAAAAATATCTTTCATAGGCTACAGCAGGAATGAGGTTAAAACGTAATCCGCCGCCAAAATAAGCACGCAGGAAAGCACAACGGCGGAAGTGGTGGCGTTACTCACGGCTTCGGGGCCGCGTCCGTCTGTTCGCATATGGGCGAAAAAACCTTTATAACAGCAAACCCCTACCACAATAATGGCAAAGGTAATGGCTTTGGCAAGGCACCCTGAAACATCTGCCCAGTTCACACTGCCTTCCATCCGCGCCAAATACGCGCCTTCGTTACCGCCAAGCATGAGGATGCCCGTTAGATAACCGCCAAAGAGAGCGATGCAGGTAAAAATACAGGTAAGGAGTGGAAAAGCTATGAGGGAAGCGGTGATGCGTGGTGATACAAGGTAGCCCATGGGGGGGATGTCCATCACATGAAGGGCGTCAATTTGTTGGGAAATACGCATAACGCCAAGTTCAGCCGCCATGGCGGAGCCAGCCCTACCGGTTAGCATGATGGCAGTGAGGACAGGGGCCAGTTCACGAATGAGAACAAGGGATAAAACAGCTCCTAAAGAACCCGCCGCGCCGAATTGAGAGAGGGTGTAGTGTAATTGAAGCCCGAGAACCATGCCCGTAAAAAGGCCGATGAGGGCAATGAGAAAAAATGATCCCGAGCCGATAATGCGTAACTGGCGCAAGACTTTAGGAATTTGTCGCCACGAGGACAAGGTATAGGCGAAACCGTGGAGCAGAAAAATCGCCATGGCTCCCGCTTCGGCCACGAACAGCATGATGCCCCTCCCTATATAAACGAAGGGGCGGGCGAAGAAAGGGATATGGTCAGTTTTTGATGGGCTCATAAGTTTA
>CAZYJQ010000053.1:0-10913 GCA_964647835.1 uncultured Desulfovibrio sp.
AGCTGTAAGCATAAAAGAACCCCCAGCATAGCTGGGGGTTTTCATTTACAAAAAGAGGGACGGTCAAACCGTCCCTCATGGAGTCATATCAACACGTATTCTGAGGATGGGCATGCTCTTCCAGCCTCTTCCCTTCCTGACCTCTGTTCTCGTCCCCACCCTCCCCCTCGCGCCTCGACGCCTGTCGAAGCCTCGTTGAAGATGCGGCAAGAACTGATAATCTGCTTTATCGCATAAAATTAGACACGATAGACTGTCAGCAAGTCTTCAAGGGAATCACGACGGCGAATAAGCCTCAGCGTCCCATCAAGGGTTACGAGCACTTCAGCTGGGCGCAACCGTTTGGTATAGTTCGAGCTCATAACATGCCCGTAAGCACCGGCGTCTAAAACTCCAATAATATCGCCTTTTTTAAGTTCGGGCAAAAGCCTGTCCTTGGCAACAATATCCCCGGACTCACAAATATTTCCCACTATGGTCTGTTCTTTTTCCACACGGTTGTCACCCGCCTCAGCATCAAGGGCATACACCTCAATGTCATGAAAAGCATCGTAGAGCATGGGACGGGCCAAAACAGAAAACCCAATGTCCGTTCCCACATAGACCGTGCCGCTATTTTCTTTAATGCCCTGTACCCTGCTCAGCACAAGGGCGGATTCTGCCGCCACAAAGCGACCCGGCTCGATGAGAAAGCGCCCGCTATACCCTGTTTCATCAACCCAGCGGGACAAGATTTCCTCAAGAGATGCACCAAGACTCGCCACATCAAAGGGAGCTTCGCCGCTATATTTACCGTAAGGAATGCCAAAACCGCCACCAAAATCCAACACCTCAACCTCAGGAAACAGGCTCGATTTCTCTAAAAGCCACTTAACAGCCTCAAGGTAAGGCGCCGTGTCCATAAACAAGGAGCCCACATGCTGGTTAAGGCCGACAATGCGCAAAGAATAGCGAGCGGCTATGGCCAGAATATTTTCAAGGTCATCTGTATTTTCAAGGGCCATGCCAAATTTTGTTTCTTTGCCTGCTGTAATCACTTTTTTGTGATGCCCGGCTCCAATACCGGGATTAAGGCGAACCATAACATCACTCTGGGGATTCACCCGACCAAAGCTCTCGAGCTGGTCAAGGGAGTCCACACTGACAAGCGAAGCGCTCTCTTTGGCGAAGCGCAACTCTTCTGAGCCTACGTTGTTACACACATACACTATTTCGTCGCGCCTAAAGCCCGCTTCCTGCAGCATGGCGACTTCGCCCGGGCTCATGGCGTCGGCCATAAGACCTTCCTCGCGAATAATGCGAAGGAGATGGGGGTTGCTGTTAGCTTTTGTTGAAAAAACAACCGACCCTCGGGGGATAGTTAAGGCACCTTTAAGAGTGGCGCATGAACGGCGTAAAATCTCTTCGTTATATACATAAAGAGGACTGCCGTATTTTTCCAATAAGGCAGAAGGCGAAGAATCACCGTAAAAACCCAATGAATCGGTATAGGATGAGCGAGAAACTGTCATAAAACCTCACAAGCAAAAATAGTGTTGGTACTATACGCAAAAGTAAAGCTCATTGGCAATAAGTAAAGGAGGGGCCAAGCTTTTTTAGTTCACTTTCAGGGGTTTACGCTGTATGACAGAGGCAGAAGGCTTGACATTTCTAAAAACAATAACTATTACTATTAGTAGACCAGAAAATAATGGGTGTGACCATCATAACAGCCATATTGCACTTGGTAGACTATAAAGGAAACAAAGGAGACATCTATGGCTGCTGAAAATGGCAACACACTGCTCGTTCACTACACAGGAACTCTTGATGACGGAACAGTATTTGACTCTTCGCGTGACCGCGAACCCCTTGAGTTTATGCTAGGCTCCGGCATGCTTATCCCCGGATTCGACAAAGCTGTGCTTGGTAAAGAAGTTGGGGATATTGTCAAAACGAACATCCCCAGTGCCGAAGCATACGGCGAGCGTGTAGAAGAGCTTGTGGGCCTTGTCCCCCGCAGTGATATCCCCGACAGCATCACCCCCGAAGTAGGCATGATGCTTCAGGTTTCCACCGACCAAGGGCCTTTGGATGTTGTCATTTCACGTGTGGATGATGATGAAATTGAACTTGACGGAAACCACCCTCTGGCTGGAAAAGACCTTATATTTGAAATTGAAATTGTAGAAATTAAAGCATAGCCGCAGGCCCCTTATCCCTGTGTGCCATGCATAAAAAGCAAAAGCCAACCGCACTTGCAAGGATACAGGAGGAAACTATCATGATGCAACTACAACCCTTTGCCGATATGCCCATTGACTGGGATCTTACGCCTGAACACGCAGTCACTATGTACCTTGAATGGGGTAACAACGACTGGAATTCGCAGTATGGCCCCGTTCGCTCCAAAAGCGATGTATCGACGTATTTTGTTGTTGACACATGGAGTGGAGACCCCATGATTAGGCTTGTACGAAGGAACTCAGAAGAAGCCGTTGACCTCATTGCCTTCCCCATGCCGGAGCACCTGCTCCCTTGGTTTAAAGAAGAAAATGGCAATCTTAAAGGCATCAGCGCGCCCGAAGGCCCTGTTAAAGCCTGGCTCAAAGAAACTATGAACCAATAAGTTCATAGACCCCGCTCAAGGCGGGACTTTCTGAGTGCCGATCATGCTATCTTAGCGCCATATAGTTGGCTTTGCCTGCTTTTCACAAACAACAAAAGAGACCCTCCCACAAGAGGGTCTCTTTTTGCTTAGGTATGCACACTGTTTCTACAAAGAGTTGAGTTGAATGACGCCTCAAGTAAATAAGGACTATCGGGGCAAGGGGTCATGACCGGGCTGTTGCCAGCGCTTTACCGAAGGGAATTTTTTAACCATCTCTTCGTCTAAAATTTCGATTACCTCTTGTCCATCGGCAAAATTACTGACAGCCCAAGGCTTGTCGCCTTTGCTTTGACCGGGCAGGTACCAGTTCACCAAAACCTTTTTATAAAGGTTACCATGGACTTTCTGAAAACAGTCTCTGGCAAGATTATCCAAACTTCCTTTATCAACGGGGTCTGAAAGAGTATTGTACAAAGCCAACATTTCAGAGCCTTTTTTGGCCACAACCATTGATTCATAATCCACCGTGCCCGAAGCCCCACTGCCCGACGCTTCACAGCCTGAAACCTCACTATCCGAAACCTCGCTAACGGCTATCATTTTGCCGCGCGTCGCCCTGTCTGGCGTAACCTTATTAAGCGCAAGAGCAGACGCAAGGCTGGCTGGTTCAGTTTCGCTGGCGACATTTTTGTCACAGGGGCTGGATATGTTAGCGCCTGTAGCCTCAGCCTGCATACTCGCCCCATTGCCCTGCCTGTTTGCCCCATTGTCTGCGTGACTGCTTGTCATGGTGTTTATGGGGCTTGCGGTCTTGTAAGCATCCCCAGCTTCGCTGACAAGGGGCAAGAAAAAACAGCACCACGCCCCAAGGCAGAGGCAACACGCCAACCTGAAGGTTTTTGCCGTAAAAGACCGTTTTTGCATGCCAACCATCCTTAATGAAGAAGCCAGTGAAAGGGAAACACCACTTTGTTTTATTAATTGCCTATGGTATAGCATTTCATAGGCCAAGAGCAGTCTATATAATAATCTGAAAGATAGTAGAGAACAAGGAATTATCCCATAAGGAACACCCCATGGATGGAATGATAAATATTCAAAAGCTTTGTGATGATATTACCGCTGACATTGGCGAACAGGTTAAAAAAACCGTTGAAAACGCCATTCGTGAGTCAGTCATGGAAAGCCTCAATTCCCTTGCGGTAGAGGGTGAATTCTACCGCAACGTCAACCAGGAACTGATTTCAGGCCTCAAGGGTATTTATCGGGAAATTAGCGACGGCCCCACCAACACGGATAACCCCGAAGAAACCAGCAAGCTTTTCAAGGATACGTCCGTCCGCCTTGAAGAAATTATGGAAACAACCCGTAACGCTACCAACACCATTATGACCAGCGTTGAAAAACTGTTTGAAATTCATGAAGAAACCTCTGCCATAATCGCTACCATGGAGCCGGGACAAAACAACGAACAGGCGCTGGCTCAACTGGACTCTTTAGTTATCAGCCAAGAAGCCTTGCTCACCGAGATTATTACCGCCTGTAGCTTTGAAGACCTTACGGGGCAACGATTGAAAAGAATTATGTCGGCGGTTTCCTCCATCCGTGAAACAGTTTTTGAACTCTACGTGGCGTCTGGCCTGATGATTAAAGGGAAGCAGGAAAACCCTGAAAAAGACTCCCACACCATTGTAAAAGAGAGTCGCCTAACAGCTGAAAAACTTACCGACACCGAACTGAAAGGCCCCAGCAAAGACAGCGCCAGTCAAGACGACGTTGACGACCTCTTGGCAAGCCTTGGTTTATAGACCCCTTTTCAAGAGATGTTTTTGTAAAGAGCCTTGACAGACTGCCCCATACAACTGTAAATGGATGAGTTACACAGCTTAAAGCCCCATGGCTTTTCTGTGCCATAAGGGCCCATAGCTCAGTTGGCAGAGCCGCCGGCTCATAACCGGCTGGTCCCAGGTTCAACCCCTGGTGGGCCCACCAGATTTGACAGGCCGTTACGCAAAAAGACGTAACGGCCTGTCCATTTTTCCTATCTTATTTCCAACCTTAGCAGTGCATAGGGCTGCAAAGCAAAGTAAAATTGCCCTCCCCCCACAAGCGAGTCCATTCTTTAAGCGGCTATTACGATGGATATTGGAGAAACTATCTGGGTTCACTCCGGAGTATTGAGCCTCCCAGCCCAAGCCATAACAGCCATTCAAGTCATGTTTCTCTCTGCCTTACCGCCCGATAGCAAACACAAAAACATATTGACAAACGAGCTGAATGAGGGGTTAATAAGGTATTATCTTCAATCGAAGAAAAACCATGCCACAGCTGGTAAAACAGCTGATTCCCACATGGCTGGCAACTGCGAAGAGAATCCGGGCAGGTACGAAATATTCGCAGGTAAATTTACCCTCGGCAACCATCGAAAAATGGAGCGCCGCAAAATATTTTTTGGAATTATCAGGGACAACTCCATGCGCCGCTTGGTAGCGGTACATGGCCCTTTCATCAACACTCTATCAGCAGGAGCATTGAAAATGGTAAAAATCGCAGCGCTCGCCATTATAGGAACCTTTATGTTTTTGAGTATCGGTGGAACCGCCCATGCTCAGGCAACTAAGCGCAATATCGCGCAAGAGGAAGCCAACCGCGCTCTTGTTTTGAAATTTTATGATACCTTCTTTAACCTCCACAAAGTGGATGAAGCAGCCACAGTAGTGGCCGAAGACTACATACAGCACAATCCGGAAGTTCCCAACGGCAAGGAGCCGTTTGTGTCCTATTTTCGGGAGTTCTTCAAACAAACTCCGGGCTCCAGAGCGCGTATTGTTCGTAGCGCGGTTGATGGCGACATCGTATGGTTGCACGTCCATTCAGTTAATAATGAAAAAGAACGCGGGGAGGCTGTTATTGATATCTTCCGCGTGGAAAACGGTAAAATCGTTGAACATTGGGATGTTGTGCAGGCCGTGCCTGAAACCGCGGAAAACGACAACACCATGTTCTAAGGCCGTAACGGCTTACAGAATAATAGAGCAAATCGACCCAGACCTGTCATGAACTGGCGCGGGTAAAAAGCCGACTTTAACAGCCTGCTCTGAAATAACTGCTGGACACCGCCCGACACTCAAAAAAGTCTTCGCCAACCTGCCAGTTAACCATGCAGTTGTCGGGGTGTATGCTGAAGCTGTCTGATAAGGTGGCAGGCAGGTGACAGGATATACCCTTGGGCAGCTAATGCTGTTTTGTACTGGCGTACATTCGATATGTAAGAATTCAACATTGCCCCGATATTTCAGCAAGGAAGTTCGGGGCGATGTTCCTTGGAAATTTGAAACAGCTTTTTAGAGACAAGAGCGCTGTCAAAGTATTTCTGATAACTGGGAAAAACCCACCCGTGTTATATTGTTATCACAACATCGAACTTGCCCTGCTAAGGGACGTGGTGATTCCCGATGCACAAGTTCCATACAATACGCAATAAGGTGAACACATGAAGATAGCCATCGTAGGCGCCACAGGCTTTGTCGGTACACATATAGTACAAGAGGCTCTTACACGGGGACATCAGGTTTTAGCTCTCACCCGCAATCCGCACAAAGTAATGCTGTCCGAATCTGTCACGGCGGTGAGTGTTGATGTGAACGAGAGCAAGGCATTGGCCGAGGCCATACACGGTTATGACGTGCTCGTGCATGCCTTTGCCGCTCCCCGTTCGGACTCCATTGAAGAACGTATTGGCAAGCAGACCAAAGGCACTCAAAGTATTATCAGAGCCGTTAAGCAAACAGGCATACAGCGCCTCATTGCCGTGGGTGGCGCTGGCACAGCCGAGGTCGCTCCCGGCGTTGCGCTAATGAACAGCTATTTCTTCCCGCCGGAATATGAGGGCGGCGCACGGTCAACGGCAGTCATAAAAGAGTTGCTGCAAAAAGAAGATGCCTTTGACTGGGTGTTCATTTCCCCGCCGAACTTTCTCGAAGACAAAGAGCGAACAGGCAAGTATCGCACGGGAAAGGATAATCTCGTCATTGAGCTTGCCACCGGGCGCAGCTACATGAGCGTTGCTGATTACGCTGTCGCCATGCTGGATGAAATTGAAGCGCCCAAACATCACCGGCAAAGATTCACCGTTGGAACATAGTATGAGGGGGTATGGGGGGCATGGGGCCAAACAGCCTCTCGGGGCATCTTTGGGGATTGATGACACCACGGGTTTACAATAGAGGATAAGTAGTTTAATTACTTACCATCAACCACTATTTGCCCATAAAGGGTCGTTACTATGCTCAAAAAAAACATCCTTATACTCATACTGGGAGTCCTCCTTGCAGGGTGCTGCACTCTGGCAAAGGAACTCGGCATGTTGACAGAATCTGTGGCGACAATGGTGCGAGAAGAGCTCGTTGAGGATAACGGCTGGGCGTTGCACACTCCCCCAGAAGGCTGGCTCCATCGCTGGAAGCTTGAGCTCCTCCCTGAGTATTTTGATGGAAGGTTCCCTGTTGAGCCTTTCGACACGCCTAACCATTTTGGTGCGGTGTATGAACTCCCCTCAGGACAACACCTTGCCGTTGCCGTCGGTACCGAGACATTTCCCTACCATAGTAAAGCCCAACGCGGTGAAGGTGAATGTGTTAAAGAATGGGAATACGACTATACTTCCCGATGTATTAATTCTACCAAACAGGTAGTGAATATCAGTATAAACAATGCTGACATTGAATTCGATAACACTTCGGTAGCTTTTATTTTCAACAAAACAAAGCTTCAGGGGGAGGAGATTTCCCGCAGGTATTACTGGGCAAGCAATCGGCTTGAAGCTGCGCTATATGACATATCGCTCGACACAACAACCGAGACCACAGGGGCGAGTATCAAACCCTCCTCATACCACAGGTGCCACAAAGGACGCACAATCTTCCATTTTCTCTTTGAACCCATGGGCTGTAGAGACTTAGAAAACGCTGTTTTCCTTATCGATGGGTTCTATCATCAGGGCAAACGCCTTCCCCCTCTCCAAGTGCGCATTCGCTACATCGACTTGGAACAGATTCCTGAATACAAAGGAGAAGTGGGAGAGCAGACTACCCCTCCCTCTCCACAATGACCTTAATGTCAGCCGGTTTGCCAAAATAGACCCAGCTGGTTACGAGCGAATCAACGCCTGTGGCGGCATAAGCTTCGACGTTGTCCCCGTTCACTCCCCCAGCCGCCACCACTACAATGCGAGGGTTAATTGTTTTTATTTTTTGAACGGTACGGCGTAAATCATCGCAAGAAAACTTCTCGCACTGGATAATATCAAGACCTGCTTCGGCAAGGATGCAGGCTTCTTCTGGTGTATCAATTTCAGCGCACAGTTTTCGTTCAGGCAGTCGTTTCTGTAAACCCGGCACTCGCTTGGCGAATTCTCTCAGGGCTTTTTCTGGGCTTCCCTCTGCACCGTCTAGAAAAATGCGATGCTGGTCAAAAAACAGCACAGAATCCGACAGGTGCAATCTATGCACCACAGCCCCACCGCTTAGGGCTGCCTCAAGGCATTGAATCTTTGCACCGGGAAAGTTTTTGCGAGTAACCGCCACTTGAACTGCTGGGTTGACCTCGCGAGCTCGCGCCAGCATGGAAGCCGTGCGGGTGCTTATGCCCGACATATATTCCATGAGGTTTTGCGTTATTTTCAGTGCCCTGTGCAACTGTGAAGCCGTCCCCCGGACCCACATAAATTCTTGTCCCGCCGCCAGTCTATCGCCATTTTTGGCAGAACACTCCACCTTGGCGCCGCATTTTTGCCAAATGGCGACGGATTCTTCCACCCCTGACAAGACAAGGCTATGTTTGGGCGAGCAGACTAAGCGCCCGCCATAATCACCAATCCCCAATAGATTCACGCTTAAATCCATAGCAGGACAATCTTCACGAATAAGCTCGTCATAGAAATGATCGCTTTTATAAAAAAACATGGTCACCTCGGCTTGAGTTAGCAATTACTCCTTTTCCTATCATATTTGCCCCCCTCTCCCAATACTTCATAATTCTCGTTTTTTTGAACACGGCCTCTATGGATACAAGCAAGAAAAACATGAACGAAATACATAACCAGAAAGCACTGGCACTCTTTATAGCCAGTGAGGCTGGGGGCAAAAAGCTTAAGCAAAGAGATGGATACAAGAGACCAAGAAGATGATGATCACGGGGAAGAGGCGGAGTTACCTAAGAAGATAGCCCCAAAAACAGAAAGAATAGCAGGACCACTAAGCATACCTTATGTCGGTCGACGATGATGATGAGGAGGAGGAGGAAGCGAAAAAGAACAACGCACCTGATACAGGCATGTCGTTGCCAGTATCAGGTGCGTCTTAGGGCTTTATCTTAGGGCTTTATCTAAAGACCAGCAAGGGCCTGTTTCAAATCATCAATAATATCGGTTGCATCTTCAATGCCCACTGAAAGGCGGGCAAAATTCGGCTGAACGCCAGCTGCCACCAGTTGCTCATCGGTCAGTTGACGATGGGTACTGGAAGCCGGATGCAAAATGCAGGTATGCGCGTCACTAACGTGAGTAGCGATGTTACAGCGTTTTAGGCTGTTCATGAAGGTTTCAGCCTTATCCCTGCCCCCTTTCACGCCAAAGCTAACCACCCCGCACGAACCGTTGGGCAGATATTTTTGGGCCAAGGGATATTGATCGCTACTCGGTAAAGAACAATATTTAATATACTCAATTTGCGGATGTTTTTCGAGAAACGCTGCTATGGTTTCGGCATTTTCACAATGACGTTTCACGCGCAAATGCAAGCTTTCCAGACCGAGGTTCACGATAAAAGCATTCAGCGGGGCTTGTTGGGCGCCAAGATCACGCATAAGGTGGGCGACCATTTTCGTAATATACGCTCCCGCGCCAAATCGCTCGGCATAGACAAGACCGTGATAGCTCTCGTCGGGTGTGCACAGGCCGGGATATTTTTCAGGATACTTTGCCCAATCGAACTTACCGCTATCCACAACAACGCCACCCACTGAGGAGGAATGGCCATCCATGTATTTTGTGGTAGAGTGGGTAACAATATCCGCGCCCCACTCAAAAGGACGGCAATTTATGGGCGTGGGGAAAGTATTATCAATGATGAGGGGCACGCCATGGGCGTGAGCCACACGGGCAAAGCGTTCAATATCAAGAACGGTGAGGGTCGGGTTAGAGATGGTCTCGCCCACCACCGCTTTGGTATTGGGACGAAAAGCCGCCGCCAACTCTTCATCAGAGCAGTTATTGGGCACAAAAGTCGTTTCAATCCCCATTTGACGCATGGTGGTATTGAACAGGTTGAAGGTGCCCCCATAGATTTCTGCCGTGCAAATAATATGTCCACCTGTGGGACAAATATTAAACACTGCAAAAAAGTTAGCCGCTTGACCGGAACTGGTCAGCATGGCGGCCACGCCACCCTCGAGCTGGGCAATTTTGGCCGCTACATTGTCACAGGTGGGATTTTGCAGGCGCGAATAAAAATAACCGCTTTTTTCAAGATCAAAAAGCTTGGCCATTTCTTGACTGGAATCATAGGGAAAGGTGGTGCTTTGAATAATGGGAACAGCGCGTGGTTCACCATTTTTAGGTTTATATCCACCCTGAACGCATAAAGTATTAATGTGGGTCATGGTATTTCCTCTATAGGGTTACTCGATTCCGCCCAGAGTAATGCGCTTCTGAGGTTTCGTCAATCGGACTTATTCAGTCCTGTATTAAAATGTTTGTTTTTTATCTGACACTCCCCTCAATCTCCATAACTCCCAGCAACATTACTGTTTGCAGTTTTAGAGCGTATTTTCCTCTATCCCAAATGCTATCCATATCACACTGGTTATTGTTCGCCTTTCTGTTTTCTGCCTTCCGTACAGAAAGCATGGGCATCTATGTTTACTTCCCAAGCCTGCTCCCTCATGCAAATAAGTTAACATGGACAGCGCTTGCTCCCTTTCAGTTGCCAAGCTCGAGCGTAAGAGCAAAAGCCTAAAAAGAGAAAAGGAGGGTTGCCCCTCCTTAATCCATCCATAGGCGAATTACTATCTCAAAGAATTCTGCCTTATAACAGACCACCGACATGCAAACGGCTCACAGCTCTCACAAGGGCGGCCTCAGCACGCACAGTGTCAACGTCCTCAGCGCCTTGCCTACCAGCGGCAAGACGTTCTTCTGCACGTTTCTTAGCAGCTTGCGCGCGATCTAAGTCAATTTTGTCTTTTTCTTCTGCGGCCTCAGCCAAGATAGATACCTTATTATTAGATATTTCTGCAAAGCCGCCTGAGATAAAGACATATTTTG
>CAZYJQ010000054.1:0-10366 GCA_964647835.1 uncultured Desulfovibrio sp.
GTTCTACTTCTTTGCGCAGACGCTCAGCTTCAATGCGCTTCTCTTCTTGGCTCATATTTTTAACGCTGTTCAGCTCGCCGCTAAGACGGGCCTGGCGCTCTTTAAGAGCCGCAAGGGTTTGCGCTTGCTGTTCGTTTTGCGCTTGGAAACCGTCAAGCTGTTTTTTGAGTGAGCCGACTTCTTTATTGGCGGCATTTACTTTTTTCTGCCATGAATCACGTTCTGCTTTTTTGGTCTTCGAGGTGGTTTCTAAATCGCCTTTCCGTTGTTCTTCCGCCACCTGTTGACGCTGAAGCTCTTTAAGGCGCTCTTGGCGTTGTGTTTTGCGGGCTTCGTAAGCTTGGGGGGAATAGCTGAATAATCCCCCCTCTTTGGGGTTGGTAGTGGTTTCACAGGCTGGCAATATAAATACGCAAATCAGAACGAATAAAAAACGTTTCATTGTTTCCCCCTATACCGAAATTCGGCTGGACATGGCAGCCAACTGTTCGTTGGTTTCTTCCAACTGTTCTTTCTGGCGCTTGAGTTCCGCAATTTCTGCTTCGATGAGGGCGCTTTCGTCGCTTCTGTCGACTTTTGTGGAAAGCTCTTGGGCAATTAATTGTTGGTTTTCGATTTCAAAGTCTACCCGCTGAATAAATTCTTGGTTAGCAGAAATGGACTTGTTGATTCTTTGGGTTTCGGCGCGCAAGGCTTTTTTATCAATAAGCCGTGAATCATAGGACTTTTTGAGGGCGGCTGTGTGGTTATCGACTCGTTTGATTTCAGCAACCATTTTTTCATTTTGCTCTTTGAGGGCTGCGTTTTGCTGTTGGGCTTCGTCTAGGCAAGCCTCAAGCCAGGCTTCTTCTGAGGCATAGGCTTCTTTTTTGTTGGCAACGTGGGTTCCATAGGCTGTTCCGGCAATACCCCCGGCCACAAGGCCGATGAGCCCGCCAATCAAAGCGCCTCTCCTTCCGCCAATGGCCGCGCCAAGCCCGGCGCCAACGGCGGCTCCGGCTCCTGCGCCCACGAGACCGCCTTCGGTTTGGGTACGGGTGCGGTCGTCTTTAATATTGGCGCAACCAGCTGACATAATGGATGTTGCAAACATACAAACAATCAGTAACTGCACGATAACTCTTTTCATAAAGCCTCCTCAAATCCTATTTAGAAGTTAAATTATGCCTATTCCGATGTGCTGAATAACTCAAGGGGAACGGAACTGAAATCATGGCGCCATTTGGCAATGGCACTGCTGTCGCCCAGTTTAAAGATTGCGTTATGCTTTTTAACCAGATTTTCTAGGGCCCATTCCTGACCTTTAATGTTCTTTGCTTTGGCTTCGGCGAGGTTTGCTGAAAAACCTTTCTGAATGGCTTCGGTGTCTAGGCGCGAGAGTTGCTCCATGGCCACTTGATAACTTGCCAGACCCTCACCGATGTTTTGTTCTATCTCTTTAACGCGAGGGGTAAGCTTTCCCAGCATGACGCTGTTACCGCTTGTTTTCGCGTTTTCTACCAAGGGGTGAAGGATAGTCAGCTTGTGAAATTCCCTTGCCGTAACAAAGGATGTGTAGGTTGCGAGCCTCACAACGGCGATGGCCATATCTTGGTCAGCTTGTTTGCGGATGAAGATGGTGTCGTTGATGGCGGCTTCCACATTTTTGAGGTTTTGCATGATGACGGGGTCGGCTTTATGCTTCACAAGGGCTTCTTTGATTTTTATCAAATGATCTTTGGCTTCGGCCACTTTGACGTCCGTTTGCACTTGTACGGGCGCGATGGATAAGGCCGCTGGCGTTTCTGCTCCGCTCCCCTGACGATAGTCTTCCCACTGGTCTTCAAGGTCTCTGATGGTGGGGCTGTCGGTGAGGATGGGGGCGCCAAGAGCCAGACGAATCCCCATGGTGGGCTTGACGTTGGGCTTCATGCCCCTATTGATATCACCTAGATACAGGGGTTGTTCCGTGCGCAAGTAGGTTCTTAGCTCTGTTTCGTCTGTGAGGAAATGCCCGCCTCGCGCGGTCATGCCCCCTATACGCCCTTGGTAAAATTCCATTTGGTATAAATTATAGGTCATTTCAGAGACGTTGCCGAGCATATCGTAAAGACCGAGGGGGTTGGGCTTAAGCTTGGCTACCTCTTGGATTTTGTTGTGGGAGGAGGAGGGGCCTGAAAACCATTCATAGCTGGAAAGCTCGTCTTCATAAGGGTAGTCAAGGCTAAAAAGGTCTTCTCGGACAGCCAGACCGCCTCGCGCTGCGAACTCCCACTCCGCCTCAGTGGGGAGACGTAAATAGCCGGGGGTTTTATTGAATTTCGGCAGGGTATTTATGGAATTGTCGAAGAGCCAAGTATTGAGTTTGTTGATAAATAAGGTGGCGTCAATATAGGAGATGTTGGTAATGGGATAACGGCTTTGCAAGATGGAGGCGTCTTTATCTTTGGGGATGCCCATGACAGCATAATACTGGCCTTCGGTGACTTCACTTTGGCCTAGGTAATAATACCATTGGGTCTGGCTATTGTGGCTTCCCTGGCCAGCGCTTTCATCGAAAAAGCTACCGCCAATGCTGACCCGTGTCGCCGAGCCTCGGAATTCTTCCGAAGCGTCGCCAATGGTAAATATTTTTTGGGTATAGGGGCTGTCCCCTTGTCCTACAACGATGGGTTGCAAAACCATGGTCTGCCCTTGGGGGAGGGCTAAGGTAAGGGGTTGAGGGGCTGCCTGCGCTGTTGAAAGAGGGAACAAGAGACAACAAGCGATCAAGGAAAAAAACCAAGGACCAAGGGCTTTGACCCTGTGACGCAGGCGATTACCCTGCGTCAAATTTCGCGCTTCTCTCACTGCCTTGTTTTTCATGCTGGTCACAACTTTCATGTTTTCTTTACCTCTCATAATACTTTTATCCTTCGCGCTGATTTTTCTTTCCGCACAGGCTCTGACTTTCATACAGGTTTTGTTCCTTGCGCTATCCAACAGTGCCTCCTGTTCACAACGCTTACTACCCACAGTTTTCCTGTCCCTAGGTGTCTACAGTCCCTAGGCGTCTACTGCCCTTGGGCGTTCAAAGTTTCTCTGGGGCACGCTGGGTAACTGTTTGTGGTGTCCTCTCGCCCATGGCGTCCACGCGCTTCTGCCTGTTTATATGGCCTGTTTTCTTGAGGACGGTCATATTTTTGGTAGCCAAACCGTAGCTGTATCTTACTACTCGTTTCGTAAGGCTTCGGCGGGTTCTATGTTCATGGCGCGCCTTGCGGCGATGCCACCCGCGATAAGGGCAATGAACAATGTCAGGGCGTATACAGCTATGGGGTGCCACCAGGCGAGGGAGCATAAACTTTCGCCCTGTTGAAGGTGGCTTGCGAAAACACTATTAATAACAACGCTTAATATTGTAAAAAAAAGAAAAGCCACCAGCGAGCCAACGCTGGCGTAGAAGGCGGCGATATACAGGGGAAAGCGGATGAAGGCGCCGCCAGAAAGACCCAAAAGACGCAGAACGGCGAGTTCAATGCGCTTACGCTCGATTCCAGCATAAATATTCGCTATGAGGCAGGCCGTTCCCCCCACGATGGAGGCAAGGGCGATGAGCCAAAAAATGAGCGAAAGATATTTATCCAGGCGCATGACATCATCGATGCGTTCGGCTTCTGTATTCACCGCTATGCCTTGGCCTTCGAAAAACTCTTTAACAAGGGCGACTTCTTCAAGGCCTTTGGCGTAGAGCCTAAATCCTGCATAGCCTCGCTTGGACAAGAGTATTTCAGAACCCGTTATGTCCCAGACCAGCGGTCTGCTCGGCAATAAGCCGAGCTTGCCAATGAAAGGCAGAGGCGCGTAAACATGCCCCTCCGAGCCCTTTGTAAAGGAATCCGCACCATTGGGGGAGGCTGGCACAAGCCTCACCGGAATGCTCACCACATTCTCATTGGCGGTGATGGTGACAGTTCCCTGAACAGCGGTTTCGGGGCTGGTGTTAAGACCGGGAACCAGCAGACTATAAATGGATGGGTTGCTGTCCGTTACAGAAGCGTTCCAGGGACTTCCCGTTAGATGCGGAAGCACCGGGGTGCCCTTTTTGCCTTTATCCGCCATACTCCACGTGGGATAGAGGGATTTTTCCCCCAAAGACTCTCCGCTTTGGGTATAGAGAGCAACAGATATCTCAGGGTTGGCGGGATACAGAACAGCTTGTTTCCCCCGTAAGGTGTTGGCAACGCTTTGGATATTGCTTGCTCCGGCGGCGCCGCCTTTGGTTTCTAAAAGATAGTAGCTATGGTTGGGGGGGAGTTCTCCTTGAAGAAAATTCTGCGCTTCTCGGGCGGAGACGGGGCTTACCTTGGTAAAGCCCGTATTGCTGACCACCAGAAAGGTTTCTTCGGGCCCAAGGGGAGCAGGGGTTGCGATAAGCAGATGGGAAAAAACAGGATAGGCGCGCGGAATATCTCCGGGCCAGCCTAGGGAAGGAACCCCCATGCCGTCTTTAAAGTTTTCGACTGATTCCAGCAGGCCCAGTTGGATGTAGAGGCTTTTTGTGGCTCCGGCGCGAATGGGTAAAATCCCTTTCACCCGCAAGGGAATGGTGGCTGTTTCAAAGCCTGAGCCTTTGACTCGTTTAACGGACATAATCAGATCATCGCCAATGCCAAGGCCGCTTTCTTCAGCGGCAAGGGCCGAGAGCAGGCACTCTTTATCGCCGGGCACAAGACAGCCGTTTTCAATGATGAGGGGGTCCTTTGCGGCGGTGGGGATGGCATCCACACTCAAACCCTTGCCTTTGGAAGCGGGGGTAAGGATATCAACGGAACTTGCCAGTTGTCTTGTGGTGGGAACAACGAAACGGATATGGTGGTTGCGTTTGATTTCTTCAAACCATTGCTGTGAAAAAGACCGCACGTCCATGGGACGGATTTCGCTGTTGCGAGGATCCATGACAAGGCGTTGACGCAAAGTTTCAATGGTGCCGTGTTTTAGCCCGAATAAAATCAGGAGGGGAGCCAGCACTGCCGCCACGGCCATGACCATGCAAAGAGTCAAAAGCCACTCGTGTCGCAGGTCTTCAAGGCACAAAGAGGCCACTAAAAAGGTGTTTTTCTTGGCCATGCTACATCCTGATAAGTGTGGAAACAGTATAGGACGGGGAGAGTCGTTCAACGGCAAAGGTCACCATGGTATCCGCGCAGTCGTTAACAAGGTTGCGGTCGTGTGTGACCATAACCAGCCCGATGCCTTCGCTTTGGGCAATGGCGCGAAAAGAATCGCGAATTTCAATGGCGGTAAACTGGTCTACGGCCGCCGTTGGTTCGTCGGCTAAAATCATATGGGGCTGATGTACCAAAGCTCTGGCTATGGCGACCCTTTGGCGTTGACCACCGGAAAGAAAGGCGGGTTTTTTATTGAGCTGATCGTCAATGCCGAGCCTTTGGGCGATGGCTCTGGCTCTTTCGAGGCATTTATCCTCGGGATAATTGTTCAGCCGGCAAGGGAGCAAAATATTGTCTTCTACGCTTAAATAGGGAAGAAGTCCGCCGGATTGGAGCACATAGCCAATTTCTCGAGAGCGCAGGATGGCCAGTTGCGATTCTTTCCTGTTCATGAGGGGAAAGCCCACAACCTTGCCGCGGTAGCGAGGGTAGAATGAGAAAATTTCGGCTTCATCGGGTTGCAGCACAAGGCCAAGCATGTCGAGGAAGGTGGACTTACCGCACCCGCTAGGGCCCACAACGGCGAGAAATTCACCACGAGAAACCGTGAAAGAAGGCACGCGCAAGGTAAAGCGCGTACCCCCTTTTTCACGGGTTTTCTCCATCTGAGCAACAGTGAGAATCTGTTGATTTTCAGGATTGTGGTTCATATCTGTCCGTTAGGGCAGCAGGTTAAGCAACATAGGATAAACGCTTTCGTCAGCGTCGTCGCCGGGGTTGAGTTTTACCCAGCCTTGAGGATCGTCGTGAATGGCTTGATAAGCCGTCACACGGGCGTCAAGTTCGTTAAGGAAGTTATCCTGCTCGTCTGGTGACCAGCTATTCCAAAGCTCGTTGCTCATGTCCATGAGACGGCTGTGGTAGGGCAAGCCTTCGAGGAAGCTGGGGATAAGTCCGCTTTTGGCGAGTGATTTCGCGTTTTTCAGCATGTTGGGGTCACGAGCGGCGACGGCTGAGGCAGACTGGAGGGAAGTAAAGAAGTCTTCCCCGCTTACTTGGCCCAAACGACCCGCGCCAATGACGTCCTTGAGCAGATTAGCCAAGGTATCAAGCTGGTTCTTATTGATAAGCATGCGAACTTCCATGCTTTGTACGTTGGTATCGACAAGGTCTTTGTCCGTAATCCAGGCTACGATATCCCGGGGTGGCTTGGCGCCTGTTGAGCTACCGACCCATTGTACCAGAGCGGCTTTAATGGACTGCCCAAGACCAGTTTCAGCGTCAGACAGTTTACGCTCTTCTCCGGCGGCGCCTTTGGCTGGAGCACCCTGGCCTTCTTGCGAGGTCGCCATTTCACCTGTGAGTGTTCCCACAGGAGGCGTTTCAGACTCAAGGATGGTATCAAGGCTTCCCTTTTCAAGGGCTTCTTTCATGGCTGAGACAATGGAGCCTAAGATGAGTTCGGAAGTACCCATAAAGGCGGTTTTGTTGGAGCCTTGAACGTCGAAGTAGGCAGGAACATCAGCGCCTTTGTTAAGGCTGAGAACTTTAAACTGTTTTTCAGCAACTTTCTGGTGTTTTTTAGCGCCTTTAGGACGGATTTGGAGGGCAATTAAGCTTATGCCTTTGTCATCGGCAAGGGCGCGTATGGTGGTGTCGTCATAACCCGAGGCGTTAAAGCGGTGACCAAGTTCGTGCCCCGGGGCATCACCCACCAAAACGATAAAGCGCACGGTGTTGGGCGACCACTGGGTTTTTAGGATAGCGTCGGACAGGCCTGAATAAACGTCTTCAGGAAAGTCAATGGAGTCAACCTTAGTTTCTTTAATGGTTCCTACAGTTTCGACAAAGGTGTCGATATCTTGCAGGGTAGGGGTAAAGTTCTTGGTGGTGTATTCAATGCCGGGAATGGCCTCCACAGGGTCGCGGTAAGCCCAGGCGCCAAAACGGATTTTAGAGGCGATATCTTTGTTTTTCTTGGTAATTTCCTGCGATGTTTTCATCACCATATCGCGGGTCATATCAATGAAGGGGCCCATGCTGACGGTGGTGTCGATGACCCAGACGATTTCAAATTCCATGTTGGCAATCTGTCCGCTGGAAGCCTGTCCGCTGGAAAGAGCCGCTTGTTTGGCGTAGTCCATATTCTTTCGAATATCAGAACTTTCTCTGGCATCGGCACCGGAGGCGGCAACGGAGGCGAGTTTTAAAATGCGTCCTTCGCGTCCGTCAATGGGCACTTCCATATGCTCAAGGATAGGGAGGAGATAAAATTCTTTGGTAATATCAATGTAGCGTTTGGGCTCGACAGAGACGACCTGAAAATCTGCGGGCAAGGAGCCTTTTTCAATGGTGGAATAGAGCCCGTTAACCTTCTCGGCCCGAGTTTCGGGTTTTTCGTCAACAAGGGAGGTAAGGTAGTTTTTTCCTTCAAACATAAGCACTGGCTTACGATTTTCAGGGTGTTTGTATGACAGGCAGAGCGTTTGTTTCCATTCAAAAATATCCGCTGTTTTGAGCCAGCCGACAATGGAGCCACGGTTGTCGGTACCTACTTCGTACCATCCCTCGTCCATATCGCGCATTTCGCCGCCGGGGCGGGTATAGACATAATAGGTAGCAAAGGCGGGCAGGTTACCCTGGACAATTGCGCTGTCTTCTTTGGGCTCTTTATAGAGATTCGACATGGGGCGGGTAAGCACGCGGAGAGGAAGAATTGACTTTTCAGCGATTTTGACAGGAATGCGCTTACCGTCTTTGGTGATTGCGCCTTGTTCCGCTTGAGCATCTACTTTTACAGGCGATTTAGGAGCAGCGGTTTTTGTCGCAGGGGTTTCGGCGGCGGAAGGGGTGGCAGAAGGGGCTTTTCCCTGTTCCGCGTTATCCTCGGCAAGCTTGGTCACAGGGTTCATTTCAAGGTTAGTGGCTTTGGCTTGACCAGCTTTAGTCTCGTCCGTGTCTTTGGCGTTAGCCTCAGCTTTCTCGCCCTTAGCATGAGGGTTAGCTTCGCTTTCGTCCTCAAGGTCAGCCAGTTCGCCGCCAGAAGCGGGAAGGGCTGCTTTTTCCCCAGCGGCATCAGCCTGCTGGGCTTTTTCAGTGGGATTATCAACGCCTTTGCCTTCACTTTGGCTTGCATAAGAAAGGGTGCCAAAGCTTAGCACGAGACAGACTGACATAGCCCAGACCATTAACAACCGCTTCATACAAAGCTCCTTCTGTTATTGAGAAAATGTTTAACGCATATACAAAAAACTATATTTACCATAATGCACCATAAAGGCAAAGGAAAGACAAGAGAAAAGACGCTCTCACTTGTGGGGTGAAAACCCTGTTTGTTTTTGTTTTAAATACCTCATATTTGTTGCTTGTGTTGGTGAAAGGTTTTTTACCAACTATCGCTAGTCCTGTGCGGAAAAAGTCTAATCTTACAGACCTTTACGAGGGCAATGCCAATTTTTTCTGTGCCTTAAGGGACGCTATCAATCACGGTCAACGTAAAAACAGGGTTTTTGCTATTGGTTAAGGAGTTTGTCCGCATGGTCCTTTTCCTTTCGCCATTCCACATGATTGGGCGCAATTTTGAGCAAGCGGGCATACAAGGCCTGGCTGGAGCGCAATTCTTTGAGCCCTTCTTTTCGTTTCCCTTGGGCTAAAAGCAGTTCAGCAGCGACCGCCTGAGTGGAAGCCACAACAGTGAGCAAGGATGTGTCATGCTGTATTCTTTAAGAATCTTGTAAAAATCGTAGGGCTTCGGCAAGGCATTTTGGGGCTGGAGCAAATCTTTTTCAATGGGTTCATGCGCGCGCCATTGAGCCAGATGTTCGCCAGGGTTTGGCGGTTTGCAAAGAGGAGTGGGGACCGGCTAAGAACAAGGCCGGATATAAGGCAGGCAAGACAAGATGGGAAAAGACAAGAAGGGGAGAGACAAGACTGGTCAGAAAAAGTGTTCCCGTATGACGACAAGGATGGAGAGGAGGCGGAAGGTGTCAACAAGGTCTTACAGGGGGCTTGCAGGCTTTGTCTGATTCGCCTATTTGGCTTGCCTCCCTGGCGTACCTCTCTGGCTTGCCTCTACCACGCCTAGCCTAAAAGGACGGATATCAATACGCGCCTAACAGGGGCAGGGGCTGTCTCTCGTAAACCCCGCAAAAACTCCTTATTGAGAGCCTATTTTAAAGGAGTTCTTCATATACAGGAGGTATTCATCATTACGCAGTAACCACAGCAGGCGAGAGTTATCTACCACATCAACAAAAAAGCGCACGGTGGTTTTGTCGTTGGCGTTCAGCATTTTTATAATATGGTTTCCCGAGTTGGCGCTCAAGGAGTCGTCCAGTCTAAATAAGATATTAATGAAAGCCCCGGGTTTAATGGGGAGCGTATTTTGAGAATCTTCCGCCACCTGAATGGTAATGCCTTCAAGTTCTTGACCCAGTGGAATACGTTGCATAAGGCGCCCGGCGATAACGTGTTTTTCACCGGCGCTGGGGCGCGGATGAGCAAAGCTAATGGGGCGCATGGTGGGAATGGCATACAGGTTCGCTATTTCCACGGTGCGCGAGCGAACCGGGATTTTTGAGAGGAAGTGGTTTTTATGTGTTGTTAAGCTTTGAAGGTTGGGGGGGATTTTATAATAGAGGGTTAAGGCGTCATGAAACCCTTGGTTTTCTTCGACAAAGGAGCTGGCTTGGAGGAGGATGGTCTTTTTTCCTTGGGCGCTGAGGCTAAAGAACTGGTCAACGCCGTCTACTTCGGCGTCAAAAAACGAACCAAGGTACTGCATCGTTACATCGGGGTTTACGGCTAAGGCCGAGATAAGATCAATGGTCGCGCCGGAGTTTTTAGCCCCCAAGGCCCGCTTGCTGGGATAGAGTTGTATGACGCTTATGCCCGAGTGGTCGCCCATGGCGCGAATTTCGCCGCCAACACGCTCTTGCTTGTCCGTTACTCGATAAAACTCTTTACCGTTGGCTTTAAAAAGAACAACGCCGTGTCTGTTAATGGCGTATTTTGACGTGGGCGCGGTGTTTTCCAGCCAGCTTATTTGCTTGATGGCGTCGGAAAATCCCCAATACAAAGAAGAGGATGGAGCATTTGCCGTGGGCATGAGCATTTCCAAAAGAAACCCAAGTTCCAGATACAGTTCGTTAATGCTGCGGGCTTTTGCCGTGGTAACGAGAGCGTCTGATTTGAGGACCTTGGCGCTGTCTACAAAATCAATCAGTTCATCAAGGGCT
>CAZYJQ010000055.1:0-10278 GCA_964647835.1 uncultured Desulfovibrio sp.
ATATCCCGAGCTTTCTTCCCTTTCCTGCCTCAAGCCGGAACTGGTTCAAGACGGGCTGGATTTTTTGGTAGTTCGCGAACTCACGGGTGACGTCTACTTTGGAACCCCTGCTGGCGAAGAGGTTCGTGACGGTTTACGCACTGGCTTTAGCACTATGATTTATAACGAAGAGGAAGTGCGCCGCATTGCCAAGGTCGCCTTCGCGGCGGCTCAGGCTCGCCGAGGCAAAGTATGTTCCGTAGATAAGGCCAACGTTTTGCACGTTAGCCGTTTATGGCGCAAGGTGGTGGAAGAAGAGCATAAGAACTATCCAGACGTTGAACTATCACATATGTACGTTGATAACTGCGCCATGCAGATTATCCTCAATCCCAGCCAGTTTGACGTTATCCTGACAGGTAACATTTTTGGCGATATTCTCTCTGATGAAGCGGCCGCGCTGGCCGGTTCTTTGGGCATGCTCCCTTCTGCTTCCTTAAGCGGAACAGCCGAGCAAGGTGGCACAGGTCTCTACGAACCAGTTCACGGTTCCGCGCCTGATATCGCAGGAGAAAACAAGGCGAACCCCCTTGCCACCATCCTCTCTGTGGCTCTTATGCTCCGCATGAGCCTCGCCATGCCCGAAGCGGCGGACTGTGTGGAAAAGGCCGTGCAACAAGTGCTCAAAAACGGCTACAGAACCTTGGACATCGCTCGTGGCGAAGAAACCGCCATTGGCTGTAAAGAAATGGGAAGCCTCGTGGTTAATGCCATTGAATCTATGTAAAAAATAACTCTCGTTCAACACACAAAAAATGCCCCTCAGGTTTATTATAGCCTGAGGGGCATTTTTACCAATTGTTGCGACTCTGAGTATCCTTATTTTGCCTCAAGCCCCTGCCACAAATAGATTTAAAAAAACGACCTCTACTCACCTAATCGCTACTATTCTCCCTATCATTTGCTTCATAAAAAAGACAAAAAACCCTGAGCACTCCAAGATTGTGCTTGTTTATTAGCATTACCAATCTTTATGGAGCAACATTTTGCTTTTGTGACAATAAAGGATAATATTACGCGTTGACATGAACCAAGGAGCCACTATGACTTGTACCAACGCCATAACCATCCGCGACGCCACAATGGACGACTACGATATCGTCTTTGGGTTTATAGAAAAGCTGTGGACCTATAACACCTATGACAAGAGTGCCATCCGAAAAGTGTATCAAGAAGTTTTAGAAAGCACGGAAACCTTTGCTTTTTTGCTCTTCGAAAACGCAAAAGCCGTTGGATTTTGTCATGGTGCCTACATTAACACCTTCTGGCTCTCGGGAAAAACGTGCTATCTCTCAAGCATTATCACCCTGGAAGAGGAACGTAGAAAAGGCCATGGCGCCACCATGATGAACCACGCCAAAGAACTTGCTGTGCACCATGGGTGTAAGGGGATCATTCTTGATTCTGGCATGCAACGCACAGACGCCCATGCTTTTTATGAACATTATGGATTTTCTCGCTCGGCTTACTGTTTTGAACTCAAGCTCTAGGAACCATAAAAAGAATCAGCTTCACCCTTGATAGCATTATCTAAAAGGCACTTGCCAACCCAAACAAGCGTACTTCGTCCCTTAAGAACCAAGGCAGTATTTATTATTTTCTTATCCCCATGCTTCACGCTATAAATCTCACTGGACAGGCATGTCTACAAGATATAAAAACCTATTCTTAATTAACGGTAACCGCTTTATTGCCTATTAACTACCCTTGCTGTGTTTTTAAGGAGTGCCTCTATGAAACCCCAACATATTTTCCTCTTCGCTTTGTGTGGCATAGCCCTTCTCTGGTCTTGGATTAACAACCCCGATACCTTTATTTGGGCTCTCGAAGCTTCGCCCGGCATAGTCGCCTGTATTATTTTACTTGGCACTTATAAAAAATTTCGGTTCACAACCCTTGCCTACTTTTTTGTTCTTCTGCACTGCATTGTCCTCTTTATCGGCGCGAAATATACCTATGGGGAAGTACCCCTGTTTAACTGGCTACGCGATACCTATGCCCTAGAAAGGAACAACTACGACAAAGTAGGACATTTTGCCCAAGGTTTTTTCCCTGCCTTACTGGTGCGAGAACTTATTATACGTCTCAACCTTGTAAATGGTCGCAACTGGATCCATTTTTTTGTTGTCAGCGTTTGCCTTGCTGCCTCAACCTGTTATGAACTCATCGAATGGCTGGTCTCGGTTCTCGTCTCTGACGAGGGTTCTGTTGACGCGTTCCTTGGTACACAAGGCTATATATGGGATACCCAATCTGACTTGCTTTGTGCTCTCGTTGGCGCGACTGTTATGGTACTTTTCTTCGCAAAAATTCACGATAAAGCCCTACACGCCCTGTCCGCTTCACAGGAACGCCCTTAATCGTGTTTCGTAACATCGCCCCTGTCTATGCCATTGTCATGGCCTGTCTCTATGGAGTGATTTTTTTTTTAAAACTGTTTTGGGGCAAGGATGGTGCAGACTATGTCATACCCATCTTTGTATTTTTCACCTTCCTCCATAGCTTTAGACAACATCAGTGGCACTTTCACTTGCTACCGCTTGCCCTTTTGTGCGCTTTTATCGGCGATGTATCCATTAACCTCACCCCGTGGCGTGAGGGCGCTCTTATTTTTTGCGTCACTCATATTTGTTTGCTGACACAACTTTTCCGTATACCCCCTACTCCAAAACAACATATTTCCCCCCTTAGCTCTCAAAAATCGCTAGCCCTCTTAGTAATACGAGCAATTCAAATAGCCATAGCTACCCTTGCCTTCTCTCTATTCCTCACCATTAATACCGCGTCTACTGCGTTTTCTCTCAAATTTTTTGGCGTAATGTATATCTTCCTCGTTTCATGCGTAGCGTGGCGAGGGCTCTTGTGTGTGCAGCGAAACTCTTGGCTTCCCCTTGGATTGGGGTGTCTTCTTTTCTTTCTGACCGATATTCTGGTAATCCATAATGTGCTCACTCCAGCCACTTGGCTCACCTTAAGCACCTGGCTTGTGTATCCTCCAGCCTTGTTTTTTCTGAGCATCGCCCCTTTGCCCCAAAATATACCCATTACCGATTCCATTACTGCTTCATAAGTCGATGTCGGTATTTTTCTACTTCAATAAACTTTGGAGTAGAGTATCCGTTTATCTTCTTACGAACATAGGAAACCATCTAGCGGGTGGTTTTCTGTTTCAAGCACTTTGTTCTTTCAACTGACTAAATCCTCTAAACAAAAAAAGTCCCGCCAGATTCACTCTAGCGGGACTTTTTCGATGAAAGGCTCTAGCCTTTGCGCAAGGATGACATTACTTCATGCAATTGCTTCATGAGATTATCCAGAACTTCAACGTCGGAAAGCGTCTTATCCATTCCGCTGGCGATGCTACCAGCCAGATTATTAAGCGTTTCAGCGCTATTTCTCATTTCCACGGTCGTCGCGGATTGTTCCTCACTCGCAGTCGCAATCATATTAATTTCGTTTGCTGTTGTGTTCACCCTGTCCTCAATGCGAGAAAGAGCATCATCAGCCTCTTTGACTGTTTGCATGGAGCTCACCACAAAGTCGGCGGCTTCTTGCATACTCGTAACGCTATGGCGTGTACCGGCTTGGATGCCGTTGATGGAAGTTTCAACCTGACGGGTGGCTTCCATGGTCTTTTCGGCCAATTTACGAACTTCATCGGCAACAACGGCAAATCCGCGTCCCGCTTCTCCAGCCCGCGCGGCCTCAATGGCGGCGTTAAGAGCCAGTAAGTTGGTTTGGTCCGCAACGTCGTTAATCATGCCGATAATGCTACCGATATCATCCACCTGATTGCCGAGGGACTGAAGACTATCACGCATGCTGATTGTCTGGCTTTCGATTTGCTCCATGCTCTCCGTCACTTGTTCAACCAGAGCTTTACCCCTGGCAGAGTCGCTACTTGCCTGCGCGGCGAGGTCCGCTGTTCGGCTGGCGGAGGCGGCAACCTCGGAAACCGTGGCGCTCATCTCCCCAATGGCAGTTGACGTGCTATAAATTAGTGAGGTCTGCTCTTGGGTCATATGCTCAATATTGGTTGACTGGCTTGACAAACGCTCAACAGCGTGGCTCACTTCGTCAACAACAACCTCGACTTCATCGGCGGCTTGGTTCAGTCCGTCCTTGCGAGCCACTTCGGCGAGACTTTTGGCACGCTCAGCCTCAGCAAGGGCGTTTCTGGATGTCTCAAGGGCCTCCTCAGCATCACGCATCTTCGCATTGGCTGTATCGATAAGCTCTCGCAGCTTGCTCACCATAAAGAGCAAGCTCTTATGCAAAGAGCCGACTTCAGCCTTAAAAAGAGATTCGTCGGCGGGGATGGCGTCAAGGTCGCCACCGGCAACCGCCTGAGCGGCAATACCAAGCATAGAAACAGGCTTGACAATGGAGCGAGAAACAAACCAGGCCATGGCGCACATAATGACAAAGACGCCAAGACCCACTAGAAAGATACTGGTCATCACCGTGAAGGCGTCCTGAAAAATTTCCTGTTCCTGCTGAATCATAATAAGGGGCCAGCCGAAGGAGTTTATACCCACCCTCGCCAAATATTTGGTGTCGTTATATTCAACAGTAGCCACCCCACTGCGCTGGTTAATGAGTTGTTGCAAAGCCTTTTGCACATCTGCCGGAAGGTCAGTAATATTCTGTCCCAACCAGCTACTTTCTTCCCATTTTTTATCACCAGAGGTCATAGGAACACTAACAACCTGATTGGTGTTATCAAGCATAATGATAAAGCCGGTCTTGCCAATGCTTATTCCACCAATTTCATTTGTAAGGGTGGCAATACTCAGGTCAAAACCCGCCACACCGGCAAAAGATGGGGTCAAAATGGGAGCGGCCACCGTACAAACAATGGCGTTGCCGGCATCGGACAGATAAGCTTCCGTCACAGCGGCTTTTTTCGTACTCTGTACATCTGCATACCAAGGACGTTGGCGAGGGTCGTAGCCGATGGGCTGGGCAGTATCCTCATTGTTGGGCGATTGGGTGAAGCCACCGCTTTGTGACCCCACATACCCCATTTCATAGTTAGGGTGGGCATCAAGGATTGTCTGAATAGTTTCAACCACACTTCGTTCTTGTGGTGTAAACTGCGCAACATCAGGAATAATGACCTCACTGCTGTTTACATACGATGTCAAGTAATCAATATTCGCAGTGACATCTTTGGCATTGGCAAGAATTTGTACTTGCGCCAGAGCATTTTCAAAATATGTTTCAACAAAGGCGTTGAGCCGCTCAATCTGCGCTTGGCTATTAATGGCAAAGCTCGCAACGAAGGACTCTTTCATCTTGTACGACACCATGGCAGTGATGCTGGCAATGGTTATGGCAACGGCCAAGGTAATGGCAAAAACGACTTTAAACCTGATACTCATATATTTCCCCGCAAGATATGTAGTTATGTAGAACAAGCTAAAACACAAGCCCGTGCATTAGCCTGATAAACACTCTGTAAGCTTTCTCGTAAGCGCCACCTTTGTACACCTCAACAGAATGGCAGCTCACGCTATTATACATCCTTCCATGTGCATTATCGACTGGAAAAAACATTTCTTTATACGACAGCTGGGCTTATACCAAAAGAGAATCAAAAGAACCAGACATTTTTTACTTTTCAACAAAGACAGAAATATTCTACCCCTTCCCCATAAAAACGGAGTAACTGCCTCGTACTCGCCCTAAAACACATCCAGTGGGACACACAGGTCCCACTGGATGGAAAACCGTTTTAAAACGGGTGTGTTACAGGATATACCTCTTAAGTATTTTCCCTAGATAAGTTCATCAACATTGTCACTGCCCAATTCTTTGGGGTTCGTAACAATACTTTTGTCATTGCGTATTTTTTCCACATCCTGAGCCGTTATGGTGGAAGCCTTGTTACCCCAGCTTGTCCGGATAAAGTTCACCACATCGGCAAGTTCAGCGTCATTCAGTCGCCATCCGAAGGCTGGCATGGTGATATATGATGGAGCTTCTGGAGTTGGTGGCAAAGTACCGCCCTTCAGGACAATGGAGATAATACCCGTGGCATCGTCCGCAACAGTAACTGGGTTACGCTGGAGCTCTGGGAAGAAGCGCTTATACCCCGTTCCATCGGTTTTATGGCAAGTGGCGCAACTGTCGACGTAAACAGCCGCCCCTGGCTTACTATCGTCTCCACGCCATAAGGCTTTGGCAACGGTGGGATCAACAACGAATTTCTTGGCAGAAGGATCTTTGGGAGGCAGAGACTTGAGGAATCGCGCCAAAGCAGTAAGGTCAGCGTCCGTCATAAAGGGCGAAGAGGTATTCAGCACAAACAGCATGGAACCGAATATGGCGGAATAGTCATTCCTTCCTGTTTTCATAACGTCAATGATGTCCTGCTCAGAACGTTCGCCAAGTCCATAGGGCATATCGCCGCGCAGGTTAATGCCTACAGCGCCGCGATAAGCCATTCCGCCAGCAAGATATTCAACGCCGTCACTCGCGACGTCAGCCAACAACTCGCCAGAGCTGTTACGGGGCGTATGACAATCGCCGCAGTGGCCCCAACCTTCAACAATATAGCGTCCACGAGCCACAACGGGATCTTCGTTAGGTTGGGCTTTAAAGGTAGCTAAAGGCTTAAGGGGAGTCTGCGGACGCTTATCCGTTTTTACCACCCGGTTTTTGGCGGGGTTGGGCTCTACGCCTTGCATAAGATAGGCGTAAAGGTCTTCCATATCTTCTTTGGTCGCTAAGGAGTAGCTATTATACGGCATGGCCGCAATAATAATCTGTCCGTCCTTGGCGATGCCTTGGCGCATGACCTTATCAAATTCTTCAAAACTATAGGCACCAATCCCCCCTTGAGGGTCAGAGGTAATGTTGGTGCTCACAACATCTCCAAAGGGATAACCGCCAGCAAGGTTAGGAGCGTGACAGGCAGAGCAGTTACCGAGTACTGCCACATATTCGCCACGTTTTACAGCGTCTGAATTATTAGCGGCAAAAGCCACACTCACCATAAATACTGTGCCCAAGACAAGGGCTATACATGTTTTTTTCATTACTACCCCCGCCTAGATGAGTTTTCCAGGATTTTTCAAATAGTTTTCACGAATGGCTTTGGCAGACCAGTAAGTCAAAGCCGCTAACAACCCTGTGGGGTTGTAACCAGACCCTTGGGGGAATGCCGAAGCACCCGGAACAAAGACGTTGGGGACATCCCAGCTTTGTAAATGGCGGTTAATGACGCTTGTTGAGGGGTCAGTCCCCATAATGGCGCCCCCACTCAAGTGGGTTGTTTGATAAACCGTAGTATTAAAGTGATCGCCAGCTTTCTTAGGGCTTCCTGAAATACTCTTGGGATTCATGGCTTTGGCAATTTTTTCCATGCGTTCATGCATAAATTGCGTCATACGAATATCGTTTTCCTGCCAGTCAAAGGTCATACGGAGCAAAGGCTGTCCGAAAACGTCTTTATAGGTCGGGTCTAGGTCAAGATAGTTCACGCGGTAGGACTGGTGAGCACCGTGAGAGTCCATGGAAAGGTGGTGCGTATAGCTATCTGCAACAGCGGCTTTCCATTTGCTTCCCCAAGCAGGTGTTCCCGGTTCTGTGGGAATGCCGGAGATGGGTTTGGTTCCGGCTTGGTTTACCCAGAAAGGCGAACCGCCGACAAATCCATGAGGCCCATGGTCAAAGTTGTCAGCGTTAAAATCGTCAACGCCAACCCCTGCTCCACCGGCGCCAATAAATGGGTTGGTGTGCACGTTTTTGTCAAAAAAGACTTTAATGGTAGACATGTTCTGGTAGGCAAAGTTTTTTCCCACCACCCCAGTATTGGTTTTGGGGTCATACGGCTTGCCAACGCCGGATAACAGTAAGAGATGGACGTTATGCATCTGGAAAGCCGCCACAACGACCATATCAGCCGGCTGGACGATTTCGTTGCCCTGAGCGTCAATATAGGTAACGCCTGTGGCCATCTTCTTATCTTTGGTCAAATTGATTTTAGTCACCCACGCTTCATTGCGCAATTCAAATCTGGGATCCTGACGCAAGGCGGGAAGGATATTCAAGTTTGGCGATGCCTTGGAATACATAAAGCAGGCGTAACCACTGCAAAAACCACAGAAGTTACAAGGGCCCATTTGGCAGCCATAGGTATTTGTGTAGGGCCCAGAAGTGTTTGCGGAAGGAAGGTCATAAGGATGGTAACCGACAGATTCAGCCGCATCATAAAAAAGCTGTGCTGAATGGGTCCGCATTTGAGCAGGTAAGGGGAATTTATCTGAGCGATCCGGAGCAAAAGGGTTCCCCCCCTTGCCTTTACCCACTACCTTTCCGTTAATGCTCCAAGGTGTTCCGGAAGTTCCAAAAACCTTTTCAGCCTTATCAAAAAAGGCTCCAATTCGTCGTATTCAACTCCAAAGTCTTGAATGGTCATCCCTTCAGGGATAAACTTTTTCCCGTAACGCTCCTCATAATGGCTGCGCATACGTAACTCAGTTGGGTCAGTCCTAAAATGAACGCCAGACCAGTGAAGACCACCGCCGCCGGTTCCTGTGCCGGGGAGGAAAACGCCGAGCTGTCTATAGGGAACGGCAGATTGAGAGTCATTGTGTCTGAAGGTTACCGTACTTTTGGAAAGGTCCTGAAAGATTTTCCGACGAGAGTTGAAGGTCAGCTCATCAATACATTGTGGGTAAGAACCAAGCGGATAGGTGTCATGGGCTGGGCCGCGCTCAAGGGCAACGACATTCAGTCCGGCTTCGGTCATTTCTTTGGCCATAATAGAACCAGCCCAACCAAAACCAATAATGGCCACATCGACTTTTTTCATTGTTTTTTTGCCATGATTAACCCCTTAGTCCGCTAATAGCTACAGGAGGGAACGGATAACGTTCGTTCCGCTCAACCCAGTCCATAAAGTCTGCTCGTGCTCCTGGGAAATTAATAAGCTTCCATCCTACCATCCCCTTGTTCCCACCATGTTTGGGGTCAGAGAAAAAGCCTTCGCGCGTATTTTGTAGCAAAGTAGCGAAAAAGACTTTTGATGGTACTTTTTGAAACTCTATTTCACCCGACTCCAACAGCGACAAGAACTCATCCTGTTTTTGCGGCGTAAGTTTATTAAAAACATCTCCAAAACGTTTTTTAGCCTGCGCGTTGGCTTCGGCTATGCCCAGGCGGTATACGTCTTTGGGGAGCAGTTTTACTTGATACCCAAAAAGCGGACTTGCTTCAGGGTGAAATGGCCCTTGCATATACCAGTTGGAACCAACGGCATAAGGAGTTTCCATTTGTTTATCTATAAATTCAGGAACCCCGGCCTCAATGGCGCCAGGCCCCATCTCATCAGTTGGAATAATACGCCCCACTGCCGCAGTAACAAAAGCCAGCTCTTCTTGTGTGAAAAAAGTTGGTTCGTAACTGGCTTGGGCCGCTTTTTCAACGGCATCGCTAGCCGCTAAGGCAACGCCTCCACCACTGGCTGGCAAGAGATGCATCGCAGCCATTGCTGACGCGCCCCCTACGGTTCCCAGAAGGAAGTTTCTACGAGAAATTTTTGACTTGCTGTTCTTCATATGAGCCTCCGTTAAGCCAAAATGTTAAAACACTTGAATGAAGTATAGGGAAAAAGCAAATTTTTTGCCACCCCTCAAAAGGCATTTTGGCTAATTAAACCAATCTCTTTGAGTCAAAACCTCAAAAATAAGCGAGATAAAAAGCAACCGCTATATCCTGTAAGGTATTAGGAATAATAGAGAATATAGAACAACCGAGCTTGAGTTAAAGAACTTTTTTATACCTCAAAAAGATTGTGAAAAAAAAATTTTAGTGCTTACCGTTCACATACGTCGGCCCACGTTTCTATTTGATCAAAACTTCTCTCCAAGGCAGGAGCTGCATTGGGTCAATGCCAAATAATAGTAGAAGAAATGGAACAAAATCCTTATGCGAGAACACCATGCCCGAAAGCAAAGAGACAACATTCCTTCACATGACATTAACTGCAAAAGACAAAGAATAGCTCTGGATTAGCTGAACCAATTTAATAAGCACCACAATTGTGGAACAAAAGACAAAAATAAAAACCACCAGTGATGGGAACGAGCTTCTAGTTCCAATCATTTTGTACTTGGTACTGGCTAAAGTGCTCCGTATACAAAAAATCGACTTTTACTTGAAAGAGTAAAAGTCGATTTTCATTGTCTCACATGGTGCCCGGAGCCGGAATTGAACCGGCACGTCCCGTTA
>CAZYJQ010000056.1:0-10124 GCA_964647835.1 uncultured Desulfovibrio sp.
ATGGGCTCCATGCCTACCACTCACGACCTTGAAGTCAGTTATGCAGAGTCTTTTGGTGAAGCGCAAAGTCTTGCCATGGATCTCAGCCTTGAAAATGACGCCTGCTATCAAATATTTGAATTTACGGGCAAACGCGTATGTATGGCGGAGCAACCTTCATTTACCCACGACCCCTACGACCTGGACGCCTACTACAGCCTTCAGCGAGGCATAGATTACCCGGGGACTCTTTTTTAGTTATACGACCCGCAATGAATAAAGAAAGCGTGTGCCACAAGCATACGCTTTCTGACAAACGATATTCTTCACCACGCCAATATAAAGGTTAAAAAGGCCCCTTATTCATGCTCCTTCGCCTGCTCCCCTGCTCATGGTATGGGACGAATCCTTACACTGCACCTATGGCGAGGTTCACTCCCCCTTCACGTCCCTTTTAGTCACCCCGTGAACTTAAAATAAGGAAGCAAGAGAAAAATCTGTCTAATGAAGAAGGGGAAAAGGAAGACGGTGAGCGCGAACTCTCTACCATTCTTTAAAAATGACAAAGGCCGCCAGCACAATAAGTAGAAATCCCACCACATAGTTCCAGCGCAAAGGCTCTCCAAGGTAGGTAACCGAAAACACCATAAACACCGTCAACGACAATATCTCTTGAATCGTCTTAAGTTCAGCCGCGCTAAAAATCTGATATCCGTAACGATTGGCAGGAACTTGAAGGCAATATTCAAAAAAAGCAATGGCCCAGCTAATAAGGATAACAGACCACAATCCCACTGCGGGAAATTTTAAGTGCCCATACCAGGCGATTGTCATAAAAACATTGGAACACAAGAGCAAACCAATGGTTAGCACAGGAATAGGAATACCTAAGGTCATAGCCACCTCACTAGGCCAAATGAAAAATCACCACTCACACCGCCCTCAATACAGGCTTCCCCTTAAAATCGTCATTCACAAAAGGGCCTCAAGGGGGGCCAAGGGAGAAAGGGGAATCGAAAAGAGCCAAGGAATCACAAAAAAGCCGCTTTGCAGCGGCTCTTTCATTAGGCGAAATAGTCTGCCAAGGCCACACCCGACACTCGTTCACGAGTCCCCTTTTTAAAGGCGCGGCAACTTCCGGGAGAAACCTCGTCAATAAGTAAAGGCGTACCATCACTATCCAAGGCCCACTCAATTTTTATATCCCACAAATCAAGGCCTCGTCCATCAAACATGGCGTGAATGCCCTTAAGGGCTTGACGGTTAGCGGCCTCTAAAGCTTCCATGCTTTTCACATCCACAATGCCCAGCGCCACAATGGCAGAAGGCACTATGAGCGGGTCGCCGGCGTCATCATCTTTCAGCGTAATCTCAAAGACGGGTTCAGCAAAACGCACGCCGTCTTCTATGCCGGGCACCATGGCGTAACGACGTAAAAAACTTCCCGTGCACACCCAACGGGCCACCCACTCAAGACCGGGTGAAAAAAGGCGGGCTTTTTTAACGGTCATGGTCAAGGCCTCAAGGTCATAGTCCAGCATATGCGTGCGGAGTCCCTGTCGCGCCAGTTCCTTAAAAATAGTGGAAGACATTTGCAAACAGGCAGCGGCCTGTCCGGGAACAGTGGTCTCTGCCACGGTATTTCCGCCGGGGTCAACTTCCCCTTCGGCGTTTTTCGTTACCCTGTCTGAAAATTTCAAACAAAAAGTATTATCCCCACTTTCATAAACATCTTTGGTTTTTCCACGGTATACAAGTTTCATTGGCGCTCTCTCCTCATCGTTTTGTCTGCTGTAGATATAAACCTTACGGGCAGATGTGACAAGACGCCAAGGCCATTTTTCAACGGGAGCCTGACATTTTCTTACAATAATCACCCGCATAAGGCTGGGGGAAAAGCTCGCTGTATCAAAAACCTTCGCAATAAAACCTACCTTTTCCTGACTCTGCCAGCCCCTCTCTTCACCTCCCGTCATCGCTAAATGCGCCACCCCTCCCCCTCACAAGCTTTTCCATACCTCTTCGTATATCGTTCTTACCTCTGCAACCTCCCCACCCTCTCTCTTTTCACAACACCTTTACGACAATGCCCTAAGTGAGTTATAGTCATAGAATGAACATGACAGAAGATATGGCAATCGCCTTTCCCGAAGGGTACGGCCCCCTTGTGGCGCTTAGCAAAGCTGAGATTAACGCCTTGCCCCTTTACGCCTATGAAGGCCCCGTAACTCTTGTCTCAACGCCCCAAGAAGAAGAGGAAGCTCTACATAAACTTAACAACATAGCCGTCATTGGGTTCGACACCGAAACAAAGCCAAGCTTCAAAAAAGGCACTTTTTACAATCCCTCCCTCATCCAAGTCGCCACCCACCAAGAGGTATTTCTCTTCCACCTCAAAGCCCTCCCCCTCTCCCAAGAGCTCATTAGGATTTTTGAAACCCCCCACGTCCTTAAAACAGGCGTCGCCATATCCGACGACATGCGCACCCTTGGCAAACTTTCGCCTTTTTCACCCAAAGGACTTATCGATCTCGGCATAGCCGCCAAACACCACAATATCGCCCATCAAGGTTTACGCAGTCTCGCCGCCCTCCTTCTAGGTGTTCGCATTTCAAAAAACGAACAATGCTCCAACTGGGGTCGCCAATCCCTCACGGATAAACAAATTCGCTACGCCGCTACCGATGCCTGGATAAGCTTAGCTCTTTACCTGCGCATGAACGAACTCAACCTCTCCATTCACGACACGCCCATTCAAAAAAGCAAGCCCAGCAAGCGCACAACGGCCAAGAAAACCTCGCGTTCCAACAAAAAAGATACCCCCCACAAAGAATCGCCAAGGCAACGCGCCACCTTTACCTCTATGCCCAAAAGCGACAGCACCTTTTAAGCTTTCCACTCCCCCCTCAGCAACCATTCATCTAAGAACAGCCCACGCCCGCCTTATTATCCTCTTCCGCTAAAATGTCACGCTATTCACCTGCGTTGTATGCTATTCCTCACCACGCCCCCAGCTCACCATCCTTCAAGACACCTGTCTCCGTGCCCATTATTCCCCCCAGCCCCGCGCCATGAACGAAAAAATCTCCCCAAGAGTGCTCAAAACACTTTTAGGGAGACAGAACCACTTTCACAAAGGCCTAGGTTCTCCTTATAAAAATCAAGACGGCTTAAGGCTATAACACATCTGACGATAACACATCTGGCGATAACATACCTGGCCCTCACAAACGAAACGGGCAGCAAGGGGTGATGGGAAATATGACGATTCTTTTTAACGTTTATGCGTCCCGCAATCGCTCGAAGCCCCTGTTAAAATATCAAGGCCGTGGCCCAACTGATCCGCGATGCACTCATAGCACTCCGCCACGGCTCTGGCACTACCGGGCATGTTAATAATCAAGGTTTGTTTACGAATTCCCGCCATACTGCGGGTTAGCATGGCTCGCTTGGTAATGGCCATGCTCATGCTCCGCATGGCTTCGGGTATGCCGGGGCACTGTTTTTCAACAACCTCAAGAGTTGCTTCAGGCGTACAATCACGAGATGAAAACCCCGTCCCCCCGGTGGTGAGCACAAGATTCACCCCCCGTTCATCGGCAAGGGCTCGCAAAGCGTCCGCGATAAGCACCCTTTCGTCGGGCACAATGGCATAATGGACAACCTCATAACCGTCCTTGGCTAAAACCTCTTGCAGGAACAGACCGCTTTTATCCTCTCTCTCGCCGGCAAAACCCTTATCGCTCACGGTAACAACAGCCGCTGTATACATAGATTTTTCCTTCAAAAAACGCCCTACCCAAGGGCAAGGCGTTTATTGGTTACTCATAACAAGGAAGTTGAAAAGCCCAGGCAGACCTTTGACTATCCAACAAGCTCCATGACATCGCCTTCTTTAATGGGGCCGCCCTTCAACACAACGGCAAACACGCCCTGAGTGGGCATAATACATTCGCCCATGGTATGAAAAATCTGGCATTTATCATGGCATTCTTTCCCAATTTGCGAAATTTCCAGCAAAATATCACCGCAACGCAACTGGGTTCCCACAGGCAAGGTGGCGAAATCAATGCCTGAAACAACGATATTTTCACCAAAGCAACCGTAGCGAACCAAAGCGCCGCGGTCTTTAAAGGCCTGAATTTTCTCATCGGATAACAGGCTTATCTGCCTGTGCCAGTTGCCGCCATGAGCGTCATCTTCCAGCCCAAAATTTTCAATCAGCATGCCCTCGGGCACGATTTTTTTGGCGACCCCTTTTTTCTTGCTCATGCAAATAGCTTTAACAATACCCATAGTTCCTCCATCCAGCGTAGCTTAACCGCCTACGCTATTCATATAAAACACAGTGCCATCCTTTTCTTCAAAGGTATGACTTTGGGGTTTTTTCGCCAAAGTTTCACGTAAGGCGCCCTCAATGGCCTCTTCCGAACCACTTCCTCGTACCGCCGGCCTGATGTCAACTCCCACCGAGTGGTGGAGACAGGCCTTGAGAAAACCCTTGGCTGTCAATCGAATACGGTTACAGCCAGTACAAAACTTATGACTTAGGGCCGAGATAAAGCCCACACAAGCCTCATGATTAGGCACAGTAAAATATTCCGCGGGTCCATTACCAAAATGCTTGTCAGTATGTTCCAGCGGGCCAAATACCTGCTCGATTTCCTTCCGAACGTCTTCGGGGCTGATACCGGAATATTCTTGAGCGCTGCCAACGGGCATGAGCTCAATAAATCGGATGTGATGATTCCTGCCCAAAGCGTATTCCACTAGGGGAATAATATCCCCATCGTTGACGCCGCTCATGGCAACGGTATTTATTTTGACAGGAATCCCTAATTCTTCCAGCCGCTCTATGCCCGCGAGCACAGTCGGCAATCCCACCTTGCTACGGGTGATGGCGGCGAAACGCTCGGGGTTAAGGGAATCAAGACTGACAGTAACGGCGCTAATGCCCATGGAAGCCAGTGCTTCGGCATGTTTCAACAAAAGGGCGCCGTTGGTCGTAATGCTCACCTGCTCCACCCCGGGGAGTTTTTTAAGGGCAGACATAAACTCAACAGCCCCGCTTCGGCAAAAAGGCTCGCCGCCTGTTATCTTATAACGGCTAATGCCAAGACGGGAGGCCACGGCACAAAAGTTCAATATCTCCTCAAAAGTCAAGATTTCCTCGTGGGGGATATTGGGCACGCCTTCTAGGGGCATACAGTAGGCGCAACGAAAGTTGCATCTATCCGTAATGGAGATGCGCATATAATTTATGGAACGCCCAAAGGCATCATGGAGGCCTTTACTCATACAATCCGCCGTGACAGTTATGCTTTTCGTTCAAAAAGGCCGCTCTTACCACCAGTTTTGCGAAGCAGACAAATATCGTAAATTTCCATGCTTTTATCTACACCCTTAAGCATGTCGTAGATGGTAAGCAGGGCTGTGCTAACACCCGTAAGCGCTTCCATTTCAACGCCTGTCTTCCCCGTTGTCTTCGCTGTGCATAAGGCGTAAACCCCATCACCTTCAAGAGTAAGCTCCACCTTACAGTTAGTCAACGGCAAGGGGTGACACAAGGGAATAAGATCAGAGGTCTTCTTGGCCCCCATAATCCCCGCCAACTGGGCAACAGTAAGAACATCCCCCTTGGCGGCTCTGTGCTCCTGAACAGCCTTTAAGGCGTCTTCTGACATGCGAATGCGCCCTTGGGCCAAAGCCTCGCGCGCGGTTTCCGCCTTGGCGGATACATCCACCATAATCACATTGCCGTCATTATCGATATGGGTGCTTCTCACTGCTTTGCGTTTCCTTTACTAATCGTGAAGTTTATATTCCAGCATAGTCTATCAGATGCGAAGCATCAACACTATAATTGAAGCTTTTGTTTCGCCGCAAATCTCCTTTTGGGAAAAAACTTTCCCTGTTATTTACCCCTCTTAAAAACATCCTTGCCTCTTTGCCAAAGCTGATTATAGTGGTTAACAAACGGGGCTCCCTCAAAAAACGACACAATCTTACCGCCTTTGGGAGAGTCTCCCGTGTTACCTATGAAATACATCGCTATGAAAGACCGATCCGCCCCCCTTGGCTATGGCCTCTTTACGATTCGCTTTATAGCCTAACCATTACACTCTAATTTTTGATAAGCCCTCAGCTTTGGCAAACTAGCTTTTAACAACATGGCCCCCCACAAAAAACACGCACAGCAAATAATAGGTCAATTATGACAGCCTCCCCCACCGCCTCCTTACCCACGGCTCCTCCCCTGCCCGCCACCCCCATCGCCGTTGCCTTAAGCGGCGGCGCGGACAGCCTCTATACGCTTTTACGCCTCAAGGAAGAAGGCGCAAAGCTCATGGGCGTCCATGGGCTTTTTGGACAGCGGATTCTCGCCCGTTTTATGAAACACGCAAACCTACCGCCCCTCTTCCCCTCCTTTGAGGAAATGACCGAACAGCTCAACACCTTGTGCGACTCCCTAGGAATCCCTTTCCATCTCATAGACTGCGAAAACCTCTTTCTGGAAAACGTCATTAAACCCTTTGTGCAAACCTATATACAGGGCGGGACGCCCAATCCTTGCGCCCTGTGCAATGCCACTGTCAAACTTGGCGATCTCTTGCGCCAGTGCCTCGCCCTCGGCGCGAGCCACCTTGCCACAGGGCACTATGCCCGATGTCTGCAAACCCCCATGGGCCCCGTTCTTATGCAGGGAAGCGACCCCGCCAAAGACCAAAGCTATTTTCTTGCCCTTACGCCGAAAGAGCAACTTGCCAAAATACTCTTCCCCGCGGGTTCGCGTCTTAAAAAAGATGTCCTAGCCGAACTTGCCAGCCAAAACATCTCCCCACCACAACAAGGAGAAAGTCAGGAAATCTGCTTCATACCCGGCAATCTTTATCGCGAATTTCTGCCCTTTATGGCAGGCGAATTGGGTCTTTCTTTACCGGGTGGCGGTAAAATATGCCTTGAAAACGACACTTGCCTTGGTGACCATCAAGGCCTTTGGCAATACACCGAAGGACAAAGGCGGGGCATTGGCATTGGCTGGAAAGAACCCCTTCATGTCCTTGCCAAAGAGCAGGATGCAAACATTTTGCGAGTGGGCCCTAAAAGCGCCCTCCAAACAAGCTCATTCGCATGTGAAGAGATAAACATGCTCATCCCACCTTCACACTGGCCTGAAAAAATATATGTAAAAACACGCTACCGAGAACACCCCCAACCAGCAAAAGTGTCGTTCTCCCGCAAGGACGAGAGAGTATCAGCACATGTAACCTATGAGAATAAAAACACATCCGTCTCCTGCGGACAACTTGCCGCAATGTATATCCCCTATGAAAATAATCCCAATACAGACCTAAATAGTCAGCTTTGTGTTGCGGCGGGCGGAATTATCACCAGTTCAGAGCGTTAATGAGCCTTTAGGGCCGCTAAAAGCGAAAGTCCCTTCTCCCAGTTAAAACGCCGACTTATCACAAAAAATCAGACCCCTATTGCACCTTTTATCACAAGCGGTTATACTTCCCGAACCCATCATCATATTTCCCAAGGAAGGAAGACTATGCTGAATTATAAAGATACTCAGGCTCTTCTTATGAAAGAGCTACGCCTTTATCATTATCCCATTGCCGTCAACTTTTTCTTTGACCAGAAAAGGCTTGATGATTACATCAAAAAAATGGACTTCAAAAGACCTGTCAAGCCACTTACTTACTGTCAATTAGAAGTCATGGCTCGCATGAAAGGCGACACGGTTTTGGCCTTTAAAGACGATATGGCCTGCACCAACTCGCAGGTGTCTTTTGGCTGGCGTCCCATTGACGACAAAGAAATTAAAACTCAACAAAAGTATACCGTTGACCTTGAGCAGGCCGAACGCTTCTTGCGCTCGAAGCCAAGCCTCAACGAAGGGCTCTTGGCCCTGTCTGTGGGCCCTCTGGAAGACTGCGTTATCAAGCCTGATGTTGTTCACTTTTATTGTGACAACATTCAGTCCTACCACCTCGCCGTAGACTACATGGCGGCTACCAACACCCACCCCTTGCGCCCCATGATTACCATGAGTTCTTCGGCCTGTGGCGGTAGTGTTTATTCTTTCAACCAACAAACATTCAACACCTGCCCCGCTTGTTCCGGTAGCTACAACGCCGGAAAAACCGAGCGTGGCGAAGTAAACGTTTTCATTCCCGGCAACCATTTCGAAGCCGTTATCAACCGCCTGAAAGACCGCATAAGTGATAAGGGAACAGCCTCTATCACTCGCCCTGGCGACCCCTTCCCCGGCGCAGATATTTGTAAGAACTGCCCTCTTATTATTTTGAAAAAAGGGGATAAAGACGTTTGCGAGAACTGCGAAAAAGTATAAAAGTCGTTGCTCAGGGCTCTTGAATCGCTGAGCAACGACCTTCTCATTTCCAGCCTAAATCCCCCGGTTTAGGGGTAATATATTATTTTCGAGGAGATTTTATGAACATGCTTTGTTTGAAAAGAAGTAGCATTGCGCTTCTTTTTGTTGCCTTACTACTTATGCTCCCCCAATCTGGTTTCGCCACTCCTGAAAACGACGCCACTGCCAATGAAGTCGTTCAAGAAGTTGCCGAAGCAGCCAAAGAAGCCGCCACTGCCACTGCCGAGGCTGTAGAAAATGCTGCTGAAGCCGCAACCGAAGCTGTTGCCGGAGCTGTTGAAAAAGCGACTGAAGCTACAACCGAAGCCGCCGAGGCAACAGCCGCCGCAGTAGAAGCAGCCAATGAAAACGCTGAGGAAGCCATTGCTGACATCGCCGCTAAACAAGGCGCTGTCATGGACAAGAAAGAAGCCCAAAAGCTCACCCTTGACCAAGCCATTGCCCAAGCAGTTGCCGTTGGTAAAGTAGACCCCAACGCAGAGCCCGGCTTCCTCTCCATTCCCGGTGCTCCTAATGTAAACCTTATTTTGGCCTTCTTCTGGGCCATCTGGGTAGGCTGGATTTTCTCCACCGTTGGCGCCTTTGGTGGCGTTATGGCGGGTGTTGGTCACATGAGCGTGTTCAAGCTTGGCAACTACGCCAACACCTTGGGCAACGACGCCCTGCCCCTGAACACCAAGGTAACCGACTCCGTTCGTGTATCGAACCAGATGATGGTTGGTTTCTCCTCCTTGATTTCCACCATAAAATACATGTCTCTGGGCCGTATCGTTCTCCCCGTTGGCGTCGCCCTTGGGGTTGGTTCCGTTGCCGCCTCTATCCTTGTTCCTTGGCTCACCCAAGGCAAGGTGAGCTTTAAAGAGTACCAAGGCTACTTTGGTATTTTCGTTCTGGCTCTCGGTGTTTATCTTTTCTACGGCACCACCAAGTGGAGCAAAGCCAAGCGTCAAAAAGCCACACAGGCGGCTAAAGCCTTTGAAGAAGCCAGCAAAGCAGGCGGCGCCACCACGGGTGTTAAAATTACAAAAATCTCCCTTAGCCGTGTAGAATTCACTTTCTGCGGCGTAGAATTCTCTTTCAGCACCTTCGTTCCTGCCATCGGTGGTTTCCTTATCGCCGCTGTGGCCTCTTTCCTCGGTGTTGGCGGCGGGTTCCTTATTGTTCCTTTCTTAACCAGTGTTACCCAGCTTCCCATGTACCTCGCCGCCGGAACATCCGCCATGGTTGTTCTTATCGGGATGGTAACCTCCATCTCCACCTTCCTCTTTGGTGGCGCGCTGGTTTACTGGCACCTTATCGGTGTTGAGCTTGTAGGTATTGCCATTGGTTCCTACATCGGGCCCATTACCGCGAAGTTCTTCCCCGACATCTGGCTCAAGCGTATCTTCATCGTTTTGGCTGTCTACGTTGGTCTGGACTTCGTGCTCAAAGGCTTCTACGGCTCAGGCATTCTCAAGGTTCTCGGCCTCTAATTCTGCCTTAAAGGTAAACACCCCTTACACAAAACAAGACGGGCAACATTCTGTTTCCCGTCTTGTTTTCGAGTTTTTCATGCTCTACGCCCTTCTCGACAGCTTTCTTCTCGCCCCCTTCACCTGGCTTCCTTGGCCCTTAGCCAGCTTTTTTCTGGGCATTTTCCTGCTGGTTTGTTACGCTATTTTCCTCGGCGAAATAACCAGCGGTCTGCTGTATGTGCTGAATAGTAAGTACTATACCGACCTGCAAAAAAAGATGATTGAGGCGC
>CAZYJQ010000057.1:0-8372 GCA_964647835.1 uncultured Desulfovibrio sp.
TTCCATGGGGAATATTTTACGATCTTCAGACATATCAGTCTCCTATTTCAGGCATAACGTTCTAATTATTAAAGTCACACTACAGTTTAACGGCCTATATACCTGACGTAGGTAATGGCTACGGTTCTGTAAACCAGGTGGCCTAACTTAGACCAAGGCAGGTAGCAGAACAGCATGAAAACAGAGATGAGGTGCAAATAATAGACGGAATATGCCAATACGGTCCAATCAGCCAATCTAAAGAACAAACTCAATGTTCCTGTGACAGCAACAGCCCAAATAACACCCAGCAAATACCAATCGTAGTAGTTGGAAATGAATTTTGATTTATCAAGGTTTTTACGACGAGCCGTAAGGTAACCTAGACCAACCAGCATCATAACCATCCCTACGAGAGCAAGGATTTTGATGGGGTGGTAGAGCGGTAGAGGAGTTTCAAGGTACATGAACTCAAGAAACGGTAAACGACCGCCCCAGTGGGAGACAAAAATGAAGGTCGTTACAATGAAGAGGAAAATGAACGAATAAAACAGGGTCATATGCCCGATTTTACGCGACTTTTTCTCTGTATCCGTACCACAATCCGTGAACTTGTTATGGGTCATAATTTCGCCAACAAGCACATCAATAAGACAACGGAGCCAATGCTTCTTTTTACCAAGAATCATGGTTGTCCCCGCCGGCTTAAGCTCGGCGAGCAGGTTCATGATTCCTTTATAGAAGGAAAAGACCACAAAGGCGACAACCAGAATAAACACAGGGTCAATGGTAAAGTCTCCGTAGAATATTTTACCATAAATAATTTCGCCTTCGGGGAATATACCGCCGTTGAAATTACCCTGGAAGTTAATGGCCGCCATGATGAGCCAGATAACAGCCCACAAAACAGCTGGTATGGCGATAAGAATGGGTAAATACTTAGGCGAACTCATCCATTTAGCAAAGATTGAGGGAGCTGTAAGACGCTGATACGCCATATTGCGCAAGGCAGACATGAGGTCAGCGGGCTTAGCGCCACGGGGGCATAGATCAGAACAGCCACCGCAGTTATAACAAAGCCAGACGTCGGGGTCGTGAACGAGCTTATCTTTTAAGCCCCACTGCGCCCAAATCATCTCTTTACGGGGAAAAGGATTCTCTTGAGGTGAAATCGGGCAGGCAACACTGCAAGTTGCACACTGATAACACTGTTTCAGAGAGTCGCCTCCAACCGCACGCAGCTCTTTGATGAATTGTATATCGGGTTGAACTCTTTGAGCTTGGGACATATCCTTTTCCTCCTAGTAGCCTTTGAAAGGGTTAGGACCTTTCTCAAAGATCATTTCCATAAAATCGTCTACCATGCCTGGCACAACATCATATTCATCGATGGCTACTTCATACTGGACAACACGGTCTGACTCAATGCCCAACCGGCCTAACGTCTCAGCGATGTTGTCACGACGTCTGTTACAAATCTCAGAGCCTTTGACAAAGTGACACTGGTAGTCATCGCCATATTTACATCCCATGAGCATAACACCGTCGATGCCTTTACTCATGGCGTCGGCAATCCAGATGGCGTTGACGGAACCTAAGCACCGCACGGGAATAATCCGCACATAGGGGCTCCAGGTTTTGCCTCGCATGGCAGCCATGTCAAAGGCAGGGTACGCGTCGTTTTCACAAGCCAGAATAACTACGCGGGGGCCGCCTTCCTTCATGTCATCAGGAACGTTAATACTACGAATCATGGAACCAATCTGGTCGATATTGTAGTTTTCAAAGGTAATACAACGCTCAGGGCACGCTCCCATACAGGTTCCGCAACGGCGACAACGAGTTGGGTTTGGCTTTGGGGTTCCCTTTTCGTCATCGTCCAAAGCGCCGAAGGGGCACTCTTCCGTACAACGCTTACACTGGGTGCAACGCAGGAAGTTAAAGACAGGATAGGACAAGTCGCCTGAACGAGGGTGAACCGAAGCGCCGCGGTTAACGGATTCGATGCACTGAATGGCTTTGAGAACAGCGCCATTGGCATCGTCCGCCGCATCACTAAAGGTCATGGGCTGACGAACGCCACCAGCGGCATAAACGCCTGTACGTCTTGTTTCATAAGGGAAACAGATATAGTTGGAGTCGGCGTAACCGTCGAAAAGATCCAAATCAGGGAAGGCAGGACCTTGACGGTAGGCAAATTCCATAATGGGATTTTTTGCCGTTGTGGGAACCATACCCGTAGGCACGACGACCATATCAACATCAAGCTCAAGGGCTTCGCCAATGAGAGTGTCACTCACGTTAACAAGCACAGAGGTATCGCCCACAGGATTAACACTGTCGATAACACCTTTGGTGAGGAGGATTTGGTTGTTGTCTTGAACGTTTTTATAGAACCGCTCAAACACGCCCTGCACCACCATACTGTCATAGATAACATACGCCAGACCATCAGGTCTCTCGGCTATGTAGCTCGCCTGTTTCAAGGCCACAATACTGGCAACGCCGTTACTGTAGGTTAAGTGTTTTGAAGATTCCATGTCTTTGAACTCTTCAACAACAATTTCAGTATCATCGCCACTGGCAGGGGCTTTATTAGCTTCTTCCAGTGCTGCGGCCTCTTTGGCTGCTGCTTCTGCCGCAATTTCCTCAGGGGTGGGGACGCAAGAGTTCGTGTTCACAATGAAAGCGACACGGTCGGCGTCCACTTTACCGTCACGGGCGAGTAATTCAAACTCGGAGGCCGTAACAATGCGGGGAGAAGAACCATAACCAAGGGGTGCCAAATATTTACCGTCAAGGGCTTTCCAGCCAGTAGCCAAAACAACGGAACCTATCTCCAGCTTCAACTCCCCTTCGGGGGTAGCGATGGTGGCGATATATTGGCCGGGAGCTCCAGCCAGAAGCTTGAGCTCACTGGACAAGAGCGTGGTAATATCCGCGTTTTCGGTAATTTCTGTTACTTTTTCCTGAACAGGCATGGCTTCAAGCTCTGTAAAGGGAAAGGTCAGGGGGAAGGTTTTATGCATGTTCAAAGCTTTACCGCCAAGAACAGGGTCTTTTTCAACCAACACCGTCTTATAGCCTGCTTTAGAAGCGGCTAAGGCGGCGTTCATACCCGTCCAGCCACCACCCAAAATAAGGATGGTTTCGTAACTTGCGATAATCTCAGGGGTAGGCACTTCGCTTTTTTGCAACTTGATGACGCCCATATTGACATAGTCAACGGCCATGGCGGTTAAGAGCTCAGGAGCGTCTTCGTCAACATCGCCACTTAAGGGAGAACCATCAGGGTTTTGATAAGTCAAAACACAGCCTTCGCGCAATGAAACGCGCTCTACTTGTACACCGTCAAAACGGTAAACATCCCAGTCCACACGAGGAGAACTTCCACAAATAAGAACACCATCAAGCTCATTTTCAGCGATGTCTTCTTTGATTTCGTCAAGAACTGAGGGAGCCGCGAGTACGGGAAAATCCTTTACCACAAGAGCAAGCTCAGACCACTTGGTCTCAACAAGCTCCACAAGACCATCAACATCCAAACCGCCACCTATGGCTGATCGGTCGAAATATACACCTATCTTACTAGCCATGTAGCTTACCTCCCTCTCACAGTTTGGATGGCTTGCAACGCGGCGCTCGTGCCGGACTGGGCCGAGCGGGTAACGTCGAGGGGTTGCTTGGCGCAGCCCGCGGCAAAAATACCCGCGTCGTCACCATGAACAACAAAGCCATCTTCATCAAGCAAATTGGCAAAGGGAGTGTTTTCTCCAAGCAGACTTGGCTGCATTCCCGTCGCCAGAACAACAAGATCGTGCCGGATTGTACGCTTGACACCTTTAATAGCGTCTTCAACGCCAACAAGAACGTCTCCGGTTGCCGGGTCTGAAGCTACTTCCGCCACTTTTCCTTTAACAAGATTGACGTTGGGATTGCTCACCAGTTTATCACGGAAATTGGTGTACCGCCCAGGCGTTCTCAAGTCGATATAATAAATGGTCACGCGAGCATCAGGATATTGCTCTAATACGTATGAAGCCTGTTTTAAAGAGGCCATACAACAAATATAAGAGCAATAATTAAGATGGTTTTGGTCGCGCGAGCCGGCGCACTGAACAAAGGCGATATTTTTAGGCGCTTTCCCGTCAGAGGTACGGACAATAAACCCGTTAGTAGAACCGTTAGGCGCAGAGATTCTTTCAAACTGCATATTGGAAATACAGTTGGGAAGCTCACCCTCGCCCAAGTTGTCAAGCTTATGCATGTCATAAGGCTTCCATCCGGTTGCCAAAACAATGCTACCTACGGAAAGTTCTATGTCTTTGGCCTGTTCATTCAAATTAATGTCTGAACTGGCAGCAAGAGCTATTTTATCTTCTTTGTTCAACCCACTGACATCAAGGACATACCTCGCCGGAAAGGCAAATGGCGCAGAAAGATACAAAGGCTTTCTGGTGCACAGATTAAACTCAAACTCATTGGTTGTTTCACCTGTGAGCGATTGAGCCAAGGGGCCAAGATCTGCGCTATGGGGAGCTGTGTGACGTGGATCTATATGAATAGAAACCGTATAGTCGCCAGCTTTCCCTTTAACCTCTGTAACGGAGGCCTGCGTAAAAAATTTAATGCGTGGATTGTTTTTGATGCGTTGAAACTGAATTTCTAAACCACAGGATGGTGGGCACAGCTTGGGAAAATACTTAGAAAGCTGCGCGACCCGCCCACCCAGAAAAGGACTTTTTTCGACGATGAACACATCATAACCTATTTCTGCGGCTTCGAGAGCTGCAGTAAGGCCGCTGAATCCACCTCCGACGACAAGTATGGCGTTGGACATCTAGGTTCCTCCTACAAAGAGACACGTATATAAACTATGACCGTTGAATACACGCGACTATCGAACAAAAAAAACACAACCAGCCCTATGGCTTTCCAGCAGATGAAACATCATACCCTTCATGCCCGGTTGGCTGGCTGAACAAAAACGGGGCAACCCTGAGGGGTTGCCCCGTAGTGTTAGGACTAGTTAGTAGGGATGATCTGATAGTAGGGCTTTTTAAAGACGTGGGTTTTACCAGTCTTTACGTCGTACTTTGAGTTAACAAAGCACTTCCACTTGCTATCATCAAGGCCCATGAAGTCCGCTCTGTAGTAGAAACCGGGGTAACGGGTTTCTTGACGGAAGTGGATGTGCTGCATGTGCAAGCGAACAGTCCACAAGCGGTGGTAGTTTTCCCAGCAACGGAGCAGTTCGTGAAGGTCACGAGCGGCCAGTTTCTCGGAGTCTTCTTCAAGCATCTTGAGCAGGTGGAAACCAGTTTTCAGAGCTGCGTCAGAAGTGGTGTAGTAAGTGCTGATACCGCCGCCGTATTCGTCTGTGCACTTAATGAGGCGCATCATGAAGTTACGTGGGCTGATATAAGTGGGGTTTACTACAGGGTCGGTTGAAGCGTCTTTACCAGCAAGGTAGTTGTAGTAAGGACGGTAGATAAGCTTAACAAGCTCATCAGCGGTTTCTTTGATGGAAGGTTTGAAATCCTTGTGGTCGATGCACCAGCGAACCATCTGCTTACCAACGATACGACCTTCAGCGTGAGAACCGGAAGAGAACTTGTGACCGGAAGCGCCAACGCCGTCAGCACAGGTGAACAGGCCGTTAACAGTGGTCATACGGTTGTATACTTTACCGTTGTCGGCTTTCACTTTGTAGTCATTGGGAACCCAATCAAGGTCGGGACCGGAAGCCCAGATACCGCAGCAACCGGAGTGGGAGCCGAGGAGATATGGTTCGGTAGGCATAATTTCAGAGCCCACTTCTTCAGGCTTGATGTCCATGGAGGCCCAAAGGTTGGCCTGGCCCACGCACATGTCAAGGAAGTCTTCCCAAGCTTCAGACTCAAGGTGCTTCTGTTGCTGAGGGTTCAGCGTAGAGAAGGTGGTCTGCAAAGCAGTTTTGGTGTCCATATAGATAGGACCGCGGCCTTCGCGCATTTCACGGAGCATCATGTGGTTACGCAAGCAGGTAGGAATAATGTTACCTTTTGCATAGCCGCGCTCTTCGTAAGGCTTAAGCATAGCAGCGTTAGTTACGCAGTAGTCTTCGCCTTTGTAGTTGGTGGCTTTTGCTTTAAAGAGCAAGAACCATGCGCCAACAGGACCGTAACCGTCTTTAAAACGTGCGGGCACGAAGCGGTTTTCCATCATGGTCATTTCAGCGCCAACCTGAGCACACATGGTGTAGGTCGAACCAGCGTTCCAAACGGGATACCAAGCACGTCCCATACCTTCACCGGTTGAGCGAGGCTTGTAAACGTTTACAGCACCACCGCAAGCTACACAGATAGCGTTAGCGCGGTAGATGTGAACTTCGTTATCACGCAGGTTGAAACCAACGGCACCGGCGATACGGTTGTCTTCGTTGGTATCAAGAAGCAATTTAACGATGAAGATACGTTCCTGGATGCGATCTTCGCCAAGGGCGTTCTTCGCAGCTTCAGCAACGATACACTTATAAGATTCACCGTTAATCATCATCTGCCAGCGACCGGAACGAACAGGTTCGTCGCCATTGCGAAGGCTTTTGCCTTTTTCTTTAGCGGCGGCACCATCAAGGTTGTGGCCGTCATCGCCTTTAATCCAGCAGGGAAGTCCCCACTCTTCAAAAAGGTGAACGGAATCGTCAACGTGGGTACCAAGGTCATAGATAAGGTCTTCGCGAACGAGACCCATAAGGTCTGTACGTACCATGCGCACGTAGTCGTCTGCGGAGTTTTTGCCGAGGTATGTGTTAATGGCAGACAAACCCTGGGCAACAGCACCAGAGCGCTCAAGGGCGGCTTTGTCAACCAAACGGATTTTCAAATCAGGGGCATACTTGTTAGCCCAAGTAACCGCTTCAAAGGCAACACCACAGTTACCCATACCACCACCAACAATGAGCATGTCAACGTCATGTTCTTTTACTACAGGCTCGCCAATAGCTACGCCATTAGGACTTGCCTTTACAGGAATCATTGGCATAAAATCTTCTCCTTACTGACTATATATTAAGTCTTTATTCGTTTCGAAAAACTCTACCAGATGCCTTCCATGTCGGCGTCTGCAACTTCAAACTTCTTGCCTTCGTTCACTTCGGGTACGGGCAGGGAAGTTTCGGTGAAGAGCAGTTCGTCTTCAAGGTTGGCAGGCTCTGGTTTGCCATCATAAGGTTTGATGGAGCCTTCAGGAGTAGTACGGATGGGGAATTTGAAGCGTTTTACGTCACCACTGCGGAACTGAACCGTCCACATGATGGAGTCAGCTGAACGCATGGGGATACAGGTTCCGCCCATAGGCGCAAAGTCAGCATAAGGACGAGCTGTAATAGCACCTTGGGGGCAAATCTTAACACAAGAATAACATTCCCAACATGCGTCGGGCTCTTGGTTAAACGCCTTCATTTCATCTGGGTCCAAAATCATCAGGTCGTTAGGACAGATGTACATGCAAGCGGTTTTATCGCCGCCCTTACAGCCATCACATTTTGCCGGATCAACATAAGTAGGCATACCTTTTACCCTCCAGAGTAATATGTATGGTTAGCCAAATTAGCCTTTATCCACATAAGGTGAATATTCCTTAAAGACCACTACCATTATGATTTTAAGGGGATTGAAACCTGTTCAATCCTAGCGCCGCTTAAGTATTACCACGCTTGTGTTTTTTTTAACAAACTTTTGAGTTTCTTGTCAAGCTCAATTTATTTTTTTAGTTTCATTAGATGTTGCAGAATACGTTTAATCACGATAAAGAGATTGAGGCGTCTGCCATTTGACAATAAAATAGTACTTCGGAGACTGTAATGAGCGATAGTTCTAAATATAGCGAAAACTCAAAATATAGCAACAACTCAACCCAGAAAGATAAAGAACACGCTTCTCATTCCTCCAGAGATAGTCGCAATAGTCATGATGGGCATAAGGATAGAGACTACCCCAAAGACTGTGAAGCTGAAAAAAAGACAGATAACTATAAAAAGTCGGACAAACCAGACCAACGGGAACGCCGCCCTAGACGTGATGATCGGGACTTTAAACCTCGTCACGGTGATAAAAAATTTAGCGATAAAAAAGATTACGGCGATAAAAAAGATCGCAAAGATAGACGTGATGGGCGCGAACATCGAGAGCAGCGTGAATACCGAGGTTCTCAAGACTACCGGGGGGCCCGCGACCAGCGTGACCAACGAGACCAGCGTGACCGTCCAGGTTTTCGCGATAGAAAAGACTTCCCAAGGGAGTCCTACGCTGACAGACCCATTATTACCGAAGAAACTGCTGGCGACGATCTCCTGACCCCTTCGCCAAAAATGCAGGGAGCCATCGACGCCCTCATTGAGCTTGACCAAGACA
>CAZYJQ010000057.1:8472-10074 GCA_964647835.1 uncultured Desulfovibrio sp.
CCTTCGCCAAAAATGCAGGGAGCCATCGACGCCCTCATTGAGCTTGACCAAGACATCATGAAGTTGCTCGTTCGCAGAGCCAAGCTCGTCTCTCGCATTCGTCAAGGCAAAAAGCACCCCGCCACTCCCACGGCCATTCAAGCGGAAAAAACCGTGCGCAAGGCTTGGGAAAAAAGCGCCCCGTTCTTCAGCCGCGACACGAAATTCTCTCGCCAACTATTCTCGTTGCTCCAAGAATTGACTATCCTTCAAAGAGACGAAGCCCCCAAAGACAGCTTTAAGCTCTACCCCCCTCAGCAACCCGTCTCCGGCGCCATCCCCGGCCCTTTGTCTACCTTAGAAGCTCAAGTTTGGGTTGCCCTGTCATCCCTGCTCGGCTTCCCTGTTACCCTTAAAGATGTTCCCATGAACTTGGAACTTGGCGACACGGTTAAAACCTTTAGCCAGCTCGGCCCCAATATCGTCTGGGAACCCTCGGGTCCCAGCCATGGTACCGTGGCCTCCACCCCCACAGGCCCCGTAGCGCTGACCAATAAATCCATTTATGTGGGTGATTCTCTTTTTACACTCTACCTTATTGCCTTCATCGCCGCCGGCGATACGGGCATTTGTCGCTTGACAGGCGGCTCTGACCTCAAAAGCGCCGACCTTTCTCCCCTGCGCCAATTTTTACCCCTTTTGGGTACCCGTTTGGCCCACGTCATTCCCCATTCAAGCGGTCTTCCCGCCAACCTTGAGTGTTCCGGCAACCTTCCTTCCGGCGTGACCTTGCCTGAAAACCTCCCCCTTGAAGGCGTTTGCGCCCTCATGGTGGCTCCTTTGGTGTGGAACGTACCCCTCTCTCTCAGTTTAGAGAACCTCCCTGCCCATATCGCCACTACAGCCCTTGCCCTGGTGAGCCCGCTGTACACGCAATTGCAGGCCAATGTTGAAACCTATGGCCCCAAATTCCGCATTACCCCCAAGGAGTATTCGTTCCCCGAAGCCCCCGAGGTGGGGCTTGATCCCAGTGTGGCGGCCTCCATGCTCGCCATTCCTGCTTTTGTCGGCGGCGACATTGCCCTTGGCGGGACCTGGCCCTCCCACATGCCCGAAGCTCGTATGGCAGAAGAATTACTTCGCTGGGCAGGCATTGAGTTGACCATTACCGATAATCTCGTACAGGCCCGAAAGGCTGAAAAAACAAGCGAGGCGCCCCTGCCGTCCATGGCTCTTTCCGCTAGCCTCGCGCCCCTTTATTTTTCCTTGGCAGCCCTCAATGTAGCCAAACATCATAGTCATAAAAAACCGGAACTGCTCTTTTTTGAAGACGACCACGCTGAAAGCATTGGCGAAGAAATGCTTGAGCGCATAGGGATTACCTCTGCGGAAGACCAGCTTGCCCCCATGCCCCCAGAAGTCTTGGCCCACGAACAGGCCTCCCCCTGGGCATGCCCCAGCGTACATTGGGGCATGGCCTACGCCTTATGCTCTTTTTTACGGCCCGGACTGCAACTTGCCAACCCCACGGAAGTCAGTTTGAGCATCCCCATGTTCTGGCCCCTGTTCAACAGTTTGCCCAACCTTCAGGCAGAAGGTCTTTTCTATATTACTCAAGAGGAA
>CAZYJQ010000058.1:0-9758 GCA_964647835.1 uncultured Desulfovibrio sp.
ATTACCTGAAGTAGTCATATATGCCCTCATTACAAGCTATAATCCATGCAACCAACGTATCACGCAAGGGGAACTATTGAGCGAACCCTGTCTATCAAAAAACCTTTCTCTCTAAGAAATCCACAAAAAACGGTACTGGGTAATCCACTGACTAATGAGCCGCCATCAGCGAAAGCCGCAAAGCCATTTTGTAAATAAATGCTTTCAGTGGAGGCAACCCCAGCACTTAGGCTCAGGACTCAGCAAACTCGTTCTCTTGCCTCACAAAGATATTTATTATTCAAGGTCAAGGGGATTATCCCTGGCGGGGCTTGGGGCAGAGCCCCAATTCGCCTTACTGAGTCCTTGACTGAATGGCTACGCTTTTTCTCGTAAAATCCGCTTATCGCCCGTCCGCAAAGTAAAGCGCGCGGCGTCAAAGTATTCCAATAAGGCCACGCAATATTTACGTGAAATGGCGCACATATCGCGTAAATCAGCGAGAGTTAAGTCATCGTGCGATGAAAACCACTCGCGTATTTTGGATTTAATGCCCTCTAGTTCAGGGGACGCGTAAAAAATAGCGTCCGACACCTTGACCAAATCACCCTGCTTTTGCAAAAGAGCCAATACTGGAGCCGCTTCTTTAGCCGTCACGTTAAGTTCTTCAAGAACTTCACGCAGGTTAGGCGGCGTTATGCCCGTTTTGGTGTAAACAGCTAAAATATTTTCGTATAAGGCCGAAGCGTCACCCTTAAGAACAACAGCATGTCCTGCGAGACGAACGCTATCGCCGTCTACTTCAATTTTACCTTGCTGTTGCAGGCGGTTCAAAACAAAATGCACCAGTTTTGGCGCCAGTTTTTTACCCCAGCCTGAAACAAGGGCGTTGCGCCCCACGCCGCTTTTTAAGTCCTCACGCTTATGAAATTCTTCAATCCACCCAAGGCAGTCCTGCCCCAAAGCCTCAATGCTACCGCTCGCCACATAGAGGCGCTCGTCCTTATCGACCAAAAAAGCCTGCTGTTTGGTGGAAAGGGTTTGAGCCGTTTTTTCTATTTTTCCGGCGTCAGCGTTAATCAACAAAGAAAGGGTATTAATGCTCACGCCGCCACCGCCAGCCAGCTCCAAATGAATGGCGAGGGATTCGCTTAAATCCATCTCCTGGCCTTTTTCTGCCAGAAGCGAAAGAAGCTCGAGCTTTCTAGCGTATTCTGGATCGCGCTTATGAAGGGGCATATCAAGGGGATAGACAAGACGCCCCCCAGCAACGGTTTGCAGGGGCGAATAACAGCGAATGACAAACCTGTCATCACACACGCCCACCATGGGCTCGTCAAACTGCACCTGACACAAGGCGCGTTCACCCGGTTGCAACTTTTCTCTATCACGGAAAAGCAGACGAGCCTGAACTTGACGGGTTCCATGGTAAAAGTGAACGGGCAGACGCTGGCGCAAGGCTCTGGGTGAGGAACTTATACAATGGAGGTCAACAATCCACGTCTTGGCTGGTTTTAGCCTGTCAGGCAAGGTGAGCACCTCGCCACGATCGATATCTTCTACTTCCAGGGCTGGCAGGTTAACAGCCGTTCGAAAACCCATTTGCGCTTTTTCAACGGCTTTCCCATGGCTCTGTAACCCCCGAACCCGACTTGTCTTGCCCGAAGGCATCAGGACGAGGTTCTGACCTAACTCAAAATTCCCCGAAAGAAGCGTACCTGTGACAATAGTGCCATGCCCATGCAGGGTGAACACCCTGTCCACAGGCAAGCGGGGTAAATCGTTGCGTCGCTCGGGGGAATATTTTTGCGAAGCTTCATAAATACCTTGGCGCAATGCATCTAAGCCTTCGCCAGTATAAGAGGAAACAGGAAAAATGGGGGCGTCTTCAAGGAAGCTTCCCTCAAGAAAGCTGTGGATATCATCACTCACCATAGCAAGCCAATCCGGCTCAACCGTATCAATCTTCGTCAACGCCACAAGACCGTGAGACACGCCAAGGAGCTGGCAAATTTCCAGGTGCTCCCTCGTTTGAGGCATAACCCCTTCATCGGCGGCGATAACCAGCATAACAAAGTCGATACCTGCCGTTCCGGCAACCATATTGCGGATAAACCGCTCGTGACCGGGAACGTCAATGAGAGAAAGACGTTCGTCACCGGGAAGGGGCATGAAAGCAAACCCCAGTTCTATGGTTATGCCGCGCTCTTTCTCTTCGCCCAAACGGTCACACTCAATACCCGTCAGAGCTTTCACCAAGGTCGTTTTACCGTGGTCGATATGACCGGCAGTTCCCATAACAACTGGCATAGACTTCCTCCTGCGCTGTTCCGCTATTGCTCGGTAATGACAGCAAAAAAATCCAACTTATTGGTACACACCCTAATGCAAAGCCCTTTATCTGTAAAGGCAAGGGAGAATAAGGCAAGGGATGATTGCTAAGAAGAGAAAAGCGTATTGGGGCTCTGCCCCAATCCCGCCAAGGGTATGATACCCTTGTAACTCCTTGAAGAGAGATGTTTCATGAAAAGGACTAGGGCTTGATATTTTTTGGTCGTTTTGACGCTCTGCCCCAAACCCTGCCAAGGGTATGATACCCTTGTAACCCCCTGAAGAGAGATAGTGTATGAAAGAAGGGATGAAAACGCCTAAAACAAAGGTTTTTACTGCCATGCAATAAAAACCTTTGAGAACTTTAACGGCTTAAGTTTGTGAACGGATGCGGGTAAGGCAAAGGGAAAGGCCTGCTACAGAAGGCCCTTCCCTTTGTGTTCTTCTTTTTCTTTACTTTTTCAATTCTTCCAGCAACACCCGCAAATCTTCCACCATCTGGGCAAGGCTGTTAGTCGCCGAAGCAGAATCTTGCATTTCAAGAGCCGTGGTGTCAGCAATTTTATGAATATCTTCCACAGACAGGTTAATTTCGTCCGAAGTAGCCGACTGTTCTTCTGCCGCTGTGGCGATGCCCATAATAAGCGAGGCAGTTTCATCGGCAAGGCTCAGGATTGTTTGCAACGCCTCGCCTGAAATAACCGCTACGCTGGTGGCGTCGTCAACGCCTTTAGCCGCGTCATCCATATGTTCGATGGTGCTGGCTGTGGATTGTTGCATGCCTTTAATGCTGCTTCCCACTTCTACCGTAGCCGACATGGTATTTTCAGCCAACTTGCGTACCTCATCAGCCACAACGGCGAAGCCACGCCCGGCGTCTCCCGCGCGAGCGGCTTCAATGGCAGCGTTTAAGGCCAGCAGGTTCGTCTGGTCGGCGATGTCTGAGATAACATTCATAACCGTCCCGATAGATTCGGCCTGATTGCCAAGCTGTTGCATATCTTTTTCAATAATTTCCGTTTGTTCGCGAATTCTCTCAACGGCCTGAATGAGCTTTTCCACAAGATGCGAACCTTCGCTGGCTTTTTGGCTGGTAACCTCAGCCCGCTCTCTGGCAAGTCCCGCATTTCGAGCAACTTCCAACACCGTCGAGTTCATTTCTTCCATGGCGGTGGCTGTGCTGGCGACTCTGTCTTTTTGCACCATGGCACCGTTGCTTACCTCATTAATGCGCGAAGTAAGTTCACTCGAAGAGGTCGCCACATCGTTGGCAATGGCATGCGCCCGATTGGCCACGCTTACGATATGGGCCTGTGTTTCTTTAATTTGCGTTAAATCGGTGATGAGCTGTAAAACGGAGGTTAGCGTCTTATTTTCATCCAGAATGGGGATAGCGGTGTATTCGATTTCATACCGCTTACCCATGGCTTCCAAAGTCGTTTGAAGGGAGGCCGGCGCTTTGGTTTCCACAGCTCTTTTCAAAGCGCAGCGTTCGGTACCGAACTCACCCAAAGAGTATATTTCCTCGGCGAGGCGGCCTGCATAGTCTTTACCCACCATTGTTTGAGCAACGGCGTTGGCATATACAACATGACGTTTTTCATCCAAAAGGAATACGGGCGAAGGAATGCTTCCCACTATGGTTTGAAAAATACTAATAATGGAGTTGGTTCCATCGACCAAATCAGCAAAAGCGCCGCTAAAGCGACTTGGGTCGCCAAGGGCTTGAATATCACCATGCTGCACGCGTGAGCTTAAGTTCTGATAATCCTTAAGAATGGCATTAAGCACTTGAGGGATAGATTGCAGGGCTTCGCCTAACTGGCCTATTTCATCTTTGCTATCAACGGTCACCTGCGCGTCAAGTTCTCCAGAGGCCACTTTTCGGGCATAGCTCGCAATGCGAACCACAGGGCCGCTTGTGCTCCGCGCCATCAGCACCGTAAGCACCAAGGCCACAATAAAAGCGCCAACAACCATAGCAATAATGCTTTTTTCAGCCTGCGCGATGGTAGCGCTGAGGTTTATTCCATTCTTTTCACTGGCAAGGGTGAGCATTTCAAGTATTTCTTCAAATTTACCTTTTACAGCAATAAGGCTAGGCCCCATTTCCTCTGCGTATACACGTAACGCAGCGGCTTTGTCGCCATTACTCACAGCCTCTTGAATGTCTCCCCCCGAATGGTGGAAAGCATTATGGTGCGGTTCAATTTCTGCAAAAAGGTCTTTAAGCATCGGGTATAGTGCTTCAGCGGCCTTGCGCTTATCGCTGTAATACCAACGACCAAAAACGCATTTTGTAGGATCCACAACCATCGTTATTTCGCTATCAGTGAGAAGAGCCCTCTGGAGATTACTGACCGCCATAATGTGGTCAATTTCCCGCTGGCTTATTTCCGTCCTTAATTCCTCAATGGAAGCGACGTTCTCAAACCCTTCTCTCGAGGTATTGGCGGTTTGTACAAACAAAAACCCCATAGCCACAATACTCGCCAACAATAATGTGGCAAATATGGCAAACTTTTTATTAAGACTCATATTTTTCCAGAAAGCCATACAAACTCCCCTCACTTAAAATTCTGATATAAAAAAATGCGGTATCATAACCTCATATCGTCCCAATGAATAATAAGTTTACCATTCATCAAAAAAAGAGGTTAACGGCAGAGAACAACCCTATCATACATTCGCTTCTCATGCCAAGGAATTACATGGGTAAAGGACTGTCTCATAAAATCCCCATTTTAAGGTACCAATGCAAAAAGGGAAACTGCCGATTGACGACAGTTTCCCTTAAGATGTTTCAATAAAGGCGTTTATTTAACTTGCTGCGCCAAGGGCAAAACAGCCTCCCATAATCCTTCTGCCAAGGTGGGGTGAGCATGAATGGTTTGCGCGATGTCTTGAACCGTGGCGCCCATTTTTAGGGCAAGGGTCGCTTCGGCGATGAGATCAGTGGCGTGGGCTCCCGCAATATGCACACCTAAGACCTTGCCCCCCTTCGCCTCGCAAATCACTTTGAAAAGACCCGGAATTTCACCCATGGCTTGCGCCTTACCTAATTCACGAAACTGGAAGGTATTCACAGCGACTTCATACCCCGCGGCCACGGCCTGAGCTTCCGATAGACCCACTGTCCCAATTTCAGGAGAGGTGAAGATACCCGAGGGGATCACGCTGTAGTCCATATCCCAGCCTTTACCCAAGCATTCGTCAACAACGCAAAGACCTTCTGCCGAAGCCACGTGAGCCAACATGACCTTGGAGGGGCCCAGGGCATCACCAATGGCATAAATACCTTTGGCTGAAGTTCTTAATCTTTCGTCAACGGTTATCCAGCCACGCTTATCAACGGCGACGCCAGCCGCCTCAAGACCCAGTCCTTCGGTCACTGGCACGCGCCCGATGCTTACAAGCACCAAATCCGCCTCAATGACTTTTTCCTTGGCTTTAGAGTTTTCAACAAAAGGCGATGGCCCGATTTGGCACTCGACCACCCCGTCAGGACGGACAGTGGCCTTTGAGACAGTCGCCGCAAGTTCCGTTTGAATTTTACTTTTTTTGCCTTCCCGCTGGAGTAATTTGCTGAGGTCTTCATCCACCGAAGGCAGGGGAAGCAAGCGTTCCAGCCCTTCGACAATGGTTACTTCAGCCCCAAATTCACGGAGAATAAAGGCGAATTCACAACCGATAACTCCGCCGCCAACCACCACCACACGCTTGGGCACAGTTTCAAGATTAAGGGCGTCGTCACTGGTAATGATGTGTTTATGGTCAACAGGGAGCGAGGGAAGATTCAAGTTATCAGAGCCTGTGGCGAGAAGGATATGGTCTGCGCTCAACTCTTCGGTTCCTTCTGCGGTATGAGCCAAAACCTTACCCTGACCCAAAAGTTCCGCTCGCCCTTTTACCAACCGTACCTTGAGATTTTCACAAGCTTTTTCAAGACCTCCAACCAAAATACCCCGAACTTTTTCTTTTCGGGCGACAACGGCGGGCATATCAACAGAGGCTTCTCCACCGCCGACAATGCCAAACTCAGCAAGGCGCTTAGCGGTTTGCAAGGCTTCCGCCGAAGATTTCAAGGTTTTAGTGGGGATACATCCTTTGTTCAAACACGTACCGCCAATGGCCTCTTTTTCAATGAGGGTTACTTCCATACCAGCTCGCGCCGCGGCAAAGGCCGCCACATAACCGCCTGGACCACCGCCGATAACAACAAAATGACTCATAACTCGCCTCTCTTTCGTAGTGATATGCTCGTTTTCTTAGAATATGTTCAAGCTCTAGGACAAACTGTACTGATATAATCTGATAGACGATAGCCTTTAGAAGAGAACTCCACAAGGTACCTTAGACTACTTTGCCACGAAATCACCTGTAAACCAAGGTTTTCGTCATAGAAACTTTTCCCTACCTCGAAAGCTTCAATATCCCTTGCATTTTACTGGTGTCGCGCCTTTTCGAGAAACACAGACAGCGGATAAAGTTTATCCCTCTCCCATGAGAAGTTCATAGAAATTCACCTCTCCATCATGCGCCAGTTGACCTTCCGCCTGCCGACCTTGCACGAGCCATCTTGCCCAGCGCCTGTCTGGCAAAACCCAGGCTGTCACCCCCGGCATTCGTAAACGCCCGTAGTGAAGAAAAAAATATCCCTCGCCTAAATCCGCACTGGGCAATGAACCCTTAGCGCCCTCTTCCCCGCCATAAAGAGCATCCCCCCATAAAGGGTGTCCCATAAAAGCGAGATGAGCTCGTATCTGGTGCCGGGCACCTCGGCGAATTGTGACCTTTACCAAAGACAGTGTTTCTTTTACGTCTTCGTGTATTACCAATTCTTTCGACTCATTGAACACTGCCACCCCTGCATAAGCAGTCCAGCGAGTAGTTTCGCCTTCATGTTCTAATACAGCGGTTTGACGGCGATTTTTCATATTGAGGGCGTTTTTGACAACCCCCTTGCCCACCTTGCCCCAAGCCACAGCCAGGTAAGTTTTTTCCACCTTCCCCTGAAGTTCCCATTGACGAAAAGCCCCTTGCGCCGCTGGTGTCCGCGCGGCGAGGACAAGGCCGGAAGTTTCAAAATCCAGACGGGTTAAAAGAAGCGGGCATAAAAAGGGCGTGTGTTCCTTAGCATACCCTTGAGGCCGCTCTTGAGTCATAGCTGTGGCCGCCCTCCCCCTTTTTTTGGATTGCTTTTCTCGTGTGACATTAACTCCCCGTATATCAACGGGCGATTCTTCCACAGCCCCGTCATCCATATCTCCCTTACCAACTCCCCCCTTGCCAACTCCTTCCTCGGCGTGCCCCCCCTGATGAAGGCAGACAGCCTCAAGGTTATGCCCGTAGCGTTCCATAAACAGCGGTAAACAGGCCTCAAGACTCATGGAGCCAGCCCCCGCCACATGAGCCGTGTGCAAACCGCAAGGCTTGTAAAAAACGAGATAGTCTGGCGTCATGGCGACAAGCTGTATGGCCTTGAGCCATTCTTCCAAGGCACCACCCGTCCTATCGTGCGAACTGTTTGAACTGTGCAAATCGCGCCCATTATGTGAATCATCTAATGGCGCGAGAGATGGTGCCATACAAGGCGTCACAGGTGGCGCGTCAGATAACGCTGGTGAGGTTGACGATAGCGATGGTGAGGCCGATAAGGCACCACGAGGGCCAATAGCTTCACAGGACGCATCATGGGACGCTTCACAGGACGCTTCACAGGACGTCCCGCCGGAAAGAACAAGCGACGACTGAGCCGCTTCCCCATACGCGCTGTCTTGGGGGACAATGCCGATTGCATCCCCATGTGCCACCATAAAGCCGGGGGCTCGAGGCTTGCCGTTCACCATAACGGCGCACCATTCCCAAAACCTCCGCCGTCCTCGAACGCCCATGTCGGGGAACACCTGCGCAAGGGCCGCGTCCAGCCGAATCTTGTTCGCTAGAGCCCGTTCCAATGCATCTGGCGAAAGGTTCTCAGGGGTCTTCATATCCTTGCGGTTATCTCCCTTGCCCTCCCTCGCCGCCGCAGAGGATGAAACAGCCGTAACTGCTAGATTGGCAGTGAAGAATAAGGGGAGCTTCGGTTGCATACAGTTCTCTTTCCTAAGGAAGGTGAAGGCCAAACACGCATTGACGGAGGACGCGACTTGAACTACTTATAGCCATACGGTGAACGAGGGCACATCGCCCTCTCGTCCGCCTCTCACTATATCTATTCCCAACGATGTTCACAAGTTGCATCAAGGAGGCTCATATGACTTCTCCCACACTGGGGGCCCTTGTTCTTGCCGGAGGCAAAGGCACCCGCATGCATTCGCCCATCCCCAAAGTTTTACAAAAAATTTTGGAAGAACCTCTCCTCTATTATGTTTATGCAAGCCTAAGCCCCCTGTTCTCCCAAAATATTTGGACCATTGTGGGACACGGCGAAGAACAGGTTCGAGAAACCTTTCCCCTTGAATGCCAAAAAGCCATTCTTCAACAAGAACAGCTGGGCACAGGACACGCCCTCGCGACGGCTTGGAACGACATCAAAAAAATCGGGGTGGAATATCTGCTTGTTATTAACGGCGATACGCCCCAAATCTCCACCGCCACCCTCAAAGCCTTTATGCAAGCCTGCAGCGAGGCGAACGCAGGCAAAGGGCTCGACCTTGGTTTTATGACCATCTCTCTGCCCGACCCCGCCTCTTTTGGGCGGGTTGTGCGCAAAAACGAGCGAGTCACCGCCATTGTAGAAGCCAAAGACTACGACGAAGCCCTGCACGGGCCAGAGCCGCGCGAAGTAAACGCCGGCATATACTGGCTCAATATGCGCTCCATAGACCCCCTGCTCCCGCTTCTTTCCAACAACAACAAAAGCGGCGAATACTATATCACCGACCTTATTGGTCTGGCTGTGGAAAACGGGCTGGAAGTGGAAGGTATCCCCTGCGGAACAGATGGTCGCCTCATGGGCGTTAACAGTCCCCTTGAGCTCACCGACGCCGAAGAAGCCATTCGACACCAGATTATTGAAGAGTGGCAAAAACAAGGTGTTTTTATCCGCCAAAAAGAAAGCGTGCGCATCGGCCCCAGAGTAATGCTAGCCAAAGGCGCTGATATCACTGGCCCGTGCGAACTCTATGGTGAAACAAGCATAGGGGCAGGAACGGTAATCGCCTCTCATTGTAAAATTTGCGACTGCCACTTAGCCGACAATATTCGCGTTCAAAGCTTTTCCCACCTGCAAGAAAGTCGCGTTGGGGATGAAGCCACTGTCGGGCCTTTCGCGCGCCTTCGTCCCGGCGCTGTGCTGGCTGAAAGCGCCCACATAGGAAACTTTGTTGAAGTGAAAAAATCCAGCATTGGCAAAGGGGCTAAAGTAAACCACCTCACCTACATTGGCGACGCTGAAATAGGCGAAAAAGCCAATATCGGGGCGGGAACCATTACCTGCAACTATG
>CAZYJQ010000059.1:0-9756 GCA_964647835.1 uncultured Desulfovibrio sp.
GCATGGGGTGCAGGGGGTCGCTGGTTCAAATCCAGTCGTCCCGACCACAAAGTTTGACAGGTTCTAAGTATAATACTTAGAACCTGTTTTTCGTTTCCCAGCCCCAAAGCCAGCCGATGCCTCATCAGGAGCTCATTTTTTCGCGAGCCAATAGCAAAAAAACCTTTGCCCCTTGCCTCTCAAGGGCTCCTTCTTAAGTTTGCCGTCATTTCCTGACACTACAATCTAAACTTCTATTGTCTTCTCCTAAAGCCAGACTATTGCTTTGTCTCAATGTCCTCTATTTTTTAACAAACTTACGGTATCCCAGCCAAAGCACCGCTACAACCAAGACAATTTTCATAAATATATTCATATTCACCCTATTTTTTCCTGTTTTTGAGGCATAAAATACAATTGATTTACAGCGCTCTATAAATCAAATCACCCTCAGAAACAACTTTTCTTGACTGTAGGTGCACACAAAATACCTATTGCCACGATATTTTTTCGACCTTCAACGCTGTGTCCTAGAGGCCAGAGCCCCTTCCGATACCATACAACCTCGGGTATCTTTTACTCCACAGGGGCCCTTTCTCGTGAGAAGTGTCCTTTGGCAAGATGCGTTTTGCCCAACTACCTAAACTTACGGATAAAGAACGATGCGTTTGCGGAGAAAAGGCCAGGTACAATCTCCCCTCATGGGAACCGTCCGCAAACCGTCATTACTCCTCTTCTTTCTTTCCCCTATAGAGCGGTTTTCCACGACTATCAGTCAGGTTATAGGCGCAAAAAGGGACAAGGCGGTCAGGCTTTGCGTAAATATGAATACAGCAACCCTGCAAACGCTGGAGGTCGAGGTTCCATGCGTCTTGAAAGGCCATGCAGGTAACGCTAAAAACCATGGCTCTGTGTCGCGCGATGAAGGCATCAAAACTATTGGCGGCGCTGGGGAGGTTATTTGCCCCCTCCGCCCTTTGCCAGTTGTGCACCACCGAGGCAATGGCTCTATCGGCTCCCTTATCACTACTTTCAGGCGCGCCTTGAAGATAATCCGCCTTTTCAGACACGACATTGACGTCGCTCGCCTCCGTCTTCGCCCCCCTTATCGCTAGCCCTCTCTTTGGTAAAGAGTCGCCACAACAAGACGAGGTGGGCGTATGAACCAAGGTGCCGTTGTCTAAGGTGTAGCGGCAATGAAAAGAACAGCGCTCATGCTCGCATCCCGGCGGTGAAGCATGCTCTTTTTTGATAAGCCCCGCGGTTTGCTCTTCAAGTCCCTGCAACACCTCGGGTAAGGTCAGGGTTTGCGCATGCTGTAAAGAATTTCTTCCGGATCGGGTCATGGGCTGAAAATGCACCCCGCGAACCGTTGGGGCATGAGCCATGGCAAAACGTACAATATCCCCCATGTTATGCTCATTAACGCCCGTGGCCACCGTTGGCACAAGCACAACCGCTAAGCCTGCCTTATGGCATTTTTCAATGGCCTCCTGTTTAAGCTCAAAAAGTGCCAGCCCCCGCAACTGCTCATAAATAGCATCCTCGGTTCCATCAAACTGCAAAAACACCCAGCTTAATCCTGCCTCCGCCAGTTCAAAGGCAAGGGTTTCGCTTTCGGCGAGCAAGATACCGTTGGTATTGAGCTGAACAGCAGGAAAAAGAGCGCTGGCCTCACGCACCAAAGGTATCAAACACGAGCACATGGTGGGCTCGCCCCCCGACAACTGCAAAACAGCTTGTCCGGCTTGGCTATGTATCCAGCGCAAGGCTCCAAGATGCTCTTCAAGGGTTTCGTCAACGTTCTCACCATGGGCATTGAGCGAGATTCCTTGGCCAGCTTTGCCTTCCCCAGAAGAAGCAAAGCAAACGGGACAACGCAAGTTACAGGCGTCTGTCAATTCGTATAAAACAGCGCAAGATTTTTGGAGGTGCTGAGAACACAATCCACAGTCAAAGGGGCACCCTTTACGACTTTCTTGCTGGTGCAAAAACTGGGAATTATAGGTCTTGGGTCGCTTCCATTGCTTAAAGTCAGGCTCCCCTCGCCAAATAACATCCTCTACAAGCCCGTGTTCAGGGCACTCTCGGCGTAAAACAACCGAACCGCCCACCTCCACAATATCTGCCGGAAGATTCTTAAGGCAATGAGGGCAAACACTGCGGGTTGTTTGCAATATTTTGTCAGTTACCACGGTATATCCTTTATTATCTGCTTGTATGCTTCACTGTCGCCAAGTTTCCGGCCCTGTCCGCCATTATTTCAGGCCGGGTCACACCTACGCCCTCTTTTGGCCTATAAAAAGTTCATAGCCAAACTGCTTAGCGCAAGGCGCTCCAAGGCACTCTCCTGAAGTGTTTTGACGCCACAACCCCCAAAAAGTATTCATGGAACCAAACTCCCAGACCATCTTAGCCGCAAGTTCAACCAAAGACCGCCTATAATCAACCACATGGCGCACAACAAAGCCATGTTCCTGAAAAAGTCGCTCCATACTTTGCCTGGTTTTGGCTCCGTCCAAACAGTTTTTTTCATGCCCTAGCGACGGTTTTACCTGATGGTTACAAGGGCTGCTGGTAGACAATGAAGAATTGGCAAAAGAAGGCGAGGAGGAAGTGGCGGAAGCGGAAAAGGGCAAAGGCATGCGGACTATATCGCTGACCATAAGCCACCCGCCATGAGCGAGTACCCGGTAGCTTTCTTGAAAAAAGGCATCGGCCTTGTCCAAAAGCGACACAACGCACTCACAAAAAACGCCTTGAAAACTCCCGCAACAAAAGGGTAAAGCCTGAGCGTCGCCCAAGACGACAGGCCCGTGGCATTGAGCTTCTGTCAAAAGGACGGGCGACAAATCCATGCCAACGGGCAAAAACCCCTGTGCGCTTAAAAAGGCGAGGCTCGCCCCCGCGCCACACCCCACATCCAAAAGTTTCGCTCCATGAGAGAATCCGCATAGGTCGAGAGCGCTGGCCGTTACCTTCAGCCCGCCGGGGCGCAAGGTATCGCCCGTAACACGCCTCAACAAAGGAAATTCATAGAGGTTTTGGGGTTCGTCTTTAAAAGGAGTTTTTGACATAACTATATCTCAACCGATTGTAATCCACTATCCGCCCTATTGCCTATATACAACAGAAGACCCGCCATCTCCACGCGTGGCACCTTTCCCCCTCTCGTTCCATGGGAGAATGTAATTTTACTGACAAAGCGGACAAAGAGTCACGCTCCCATAGGGCATATCCAGATGAGGCCAGACCTCAAAGGGAAAATGCGCGAAATGCCCCATAAGAACTTGTCCAACGCTTCGATGCGCCACCACCAAGACGTTCTCCTCATTCCTAAAGGACGACAGGGTTTCAAACACAGGAGCCATACGTTCATAAAGCATGGCATAGTTTTCCCCTTGCGGGGGGGCGACTGTCGTGGGGTTTGCGCCCCGCTCTTTCCAGACAAAGGGATATTTCGCCATGACCTCGGCCTTGGTTTGCCCCTCCCACATGCCTAGGGAAATTTCCATTAATTCTGGCAAGATAGCAATCTTATGCGAGTTTGCGACCATGGGCTCGTTGTTTGTAATAGCTTCCTTTGCCCTAGCCGTACCACCTGCCATACTCCCTGAAATAGAGCTTGCCTTGGCGCTTGTAGCATCCCTTGCCTTGCCCCTTGGGGTATAGTTCGCCGTATCGCAGGGCTTATAGCTCGTCATACCCTCTGTCGCCTCAATCCATTTGGCCTTTTGCTCATCCTTGACGCGTTGTTTGGCGTCATTAGCTTCTTGCATCGGCTGATTCAACGGGCTGTTTTCAGCGAGTATATGGCGAGCTGTTTCAAGGGAGCGGACGAGCGGACTTGAAAAACATTTATCAAAGGAAACGTGGGATAATAACCGCCCTAAACGTAGGGCCTGGTCGTGCCCCAATGACGACAAAGATACATCCGTGCGTCCGATAAACCGCCCGTTTCTTTCTATATGACCGTGTCGCACCAGATACAGAATCGCCATATCAAATACCACTTTCTTTCAAATATAAAGCGGCTTTCTTAAGGTCTTCGGGGGTATCGATATCCCATAGAACCGTCTTATCGTCCACATCCAGTCGGTATATTCCAAGATTTTCAGAGGCACCAAGGCTTTCAGATTCATCAAGCCCTTCAGGTTCGCTCAGGCTTCCGAATTCCCTAGGAATAGCAGAAACACCGAGGCTTTCATGTCCCGCCATAGCCGGCAAGGAGGCCACATAGCCCTGAAGACCGCCTTGGCCTCCCCATTGTATAATGGACGACCAATGCCCTCTCCCAATGAGGGGAGGGTGGCCCGGGACGCCTTGCACTTCGGGAATAATTATGGCGTTTTGCCGAGCTTCGCCCAAGGCTTCCCACCGAGCCATTAAAGCTTCGAGTAGCGCAGGTGTAAGTAAGGGAATATCCACAGGTAAAAGAAAGAAACTCTGATTTTGAGGATGTTGAGCAATCTGTTGCAGTCCCGCCTTTATAGACGAAAACATGCCTTCCTGAAAATCGGCATTATATATGGGTATCGCCCCAAACTTTTGAGCCAGAGAGCTCACCGCCTCCCTTTCATGGCCTGTGACCACATAAATACGCTCAAGGCCAGCCTTTTTAAAAACACCGCAACACCGCTCAAGGAAGAGCTTCCCCTGCAGACCGCAAAGGGCCTTTGAGCCTCCTTGCAAAAGGGGTTTCATGCGCGTGGAAAGACCCGCGGCTAAAATAAGAGCGCACAGGGCGCCCCGCGCAGGGGGGGATTTGAATTCAGTCGCGCCGCCCTTGCTCATACAACTTACCCGAAAACCTTTCGCGCGCTATCGGTTCCGCGTCGCCATGCAATAAGCTCCGCGGCTATGCTCACGCCAATTTCTTCCGGTGTTTCCGCGCCGATGGAAAGACCTATGGGGGTATGCACCTCATCCAGCATGGCCTGACTTACACCCGCCTTAACCAGCTGTTTTTGCACCTCAACCCATTTGCGCTTGCTCCCAATCATCCCTAAATACCCCGCTCTGCTTTCAAGGGCGGCGGCGAGCACGTCCCTATCGAAAGCGTGGCCCCGTGTCATAATAACAACGGCATGGTGGGCTTCGGGGGATACCGTCTTTAAATAGCCCTGAATCTCTTCATGGGCCAAGGAAGCCAAGGTCACGGTTTTTGCCATGGGAAACCTCGTTGAAGTAATGAACTCTTCACGGTCTTCCAACACGACAACGCCAAAGGAAAGGGGAACAAGGCAGTCAGCAAGGGCTTTGGATACATGCCCCCCACCAAAGATATGAATGACATGGGGCGCGGGGAAAGGGTCGGCGAAATAGTAAGGAGCCGCGGCAATGGCCTCATGTTCAATCAGCACCTCGTCAAGGGCTATCTCACGGGCATCATCAAACTGCACAAAGCCCGGATCGCGTAGTAACGACACAGCCTGAGGAAGAGAGGAGAACAAGGAAGGGTAACGGGCTCCTGTAACCTGCTTTTCGTCAGGAGAGCAAAAAACCGTATTGACCCACACAGGACAAAAAACACCTTGGGGCAAGGCTCTTAAAAAAGAATCCACACCCTGTCCCTCAAGATGCGCGCCCTTTTTATAGGGAGTTTTCCCCATAAAGGTGTCCTTCACAGGAGCAAAGGCGCTTAACAGGCTAAAATTCTTAAAATTATTTTCTGAGGTAGTCGCTTTACTCATAACCTCAGTGTTAACGCTGTTAGGTTCGAGCAATTCAAACAACAGGTAGAGCTCTCCGCCACAGACCATATCCATATCTTCCACGCCATACAGCGAAAAACGGACAACCCCACCCTTCAGCTTGCCTCCTGCGGCATGTTCTTGTTGAAGTTGTCTGGAGAAATCAATGGCCTGAGCTTCATAAAGCCCCCCACCTACCGTTCCTAAAATATCTTTTTCGCGAACCAGCATACGCGCGCCAGCCGTTCGCGGAGCCGAGCCCTGCTGGCTAATCACACGCACAAGAACGGGAGGCACGGCTAATGCCATACTGCTTTGCACAAGACTGTTCCACTTCTCCATAACAACTTCCTTTGTCTGTGGTAAGACTCTTTACTCAACCTTTATCTTCATACAAGTAAGGTAATTCTGGGACAAGTATCAGGTAATTCTTGCCCAAATGCTGAGCAAACCTTGAACTTATTTTGACGCCTAGCGTTAAAAACCAGAATAAGGCCCTTATAATGAAGCGCACCGAGGACTATCCTTGAATCAACGCTTAAGGCAGTTAAAGGAAAATATTCGGCAGGGAAGAGGCCTAAGCTCGTTTTATGAAGGCCAAAGGGGCATGCGTCGCTTACCTAAGGAAGCCTGCCTCTGGGCCGATTTTTTCACCACCGCCAAAGCCTTGTCCAAGCCAGCTTCGCCACTACCACTAGGCGTGCCACTATGACAAAGCTCAACAGATGCGCCCCCAATCTCATCCCTTATCCTCCCTCGCTCTCTTGAGTTCATATGCAAGCCGGACTCGCCAGTGCCACTCTTGCAAGCTGGTCGGAAAGAGGAACAATGGCTGGCAGAGGGTGTTTCGTCAGGAGCAACATGAGAGGCAAGCCCAGTATCAATATCGGACGCCATACCGAAGAACCCATCCGGGGCTGTTTGACCGTCTGTTTCTGCTGATAGAATACGCGTCCTAAGAACAATACTCAATCCCTCATGCCCTGTGCCATAACCAAGGTTATGCCTGAAGGCGTCTTCACCCCTTTCAGCAAAAGTTTTCTCTCCTGAAAGGGAGCGTAGAGCATCCCTCGCTTGGCTCTCATGTCGCGCAGTGAAAGGCTCAGTACAATCAAGGTGAAGCTCTAATCGCGCTGGCGCAGATAACGATAATGACGACGATGGCGGCGACGGCGAAGAAGGAGGAAGCGAAAAAGAAGAAGAAGAAGAAGCGGCAGACGGCTCTATGGAATCCCCCTGCCTCATAGCTTTATCTTGACTACTCCCGCCAACCTGACTGTCAACCTGACTGCCTGCCTGACCATCTGACCAAGGAGTTTGTGAAACAGTATCCTGCCCTTGGGGCCCGTCTTCTTGCCTAAGGCTATAGCCCGCAAGCCAAGGCAGAGAGAACAAAGCGGCGTCCAGCTCGCCAAAGCCCAGCTCTTCGCCACTCGGGAGCATGAGCCGATGTTGAATCCGTTCCCCGGCCTGCAGCCTTTTTAGCACAGACCCGCAAGGGCAAGCCCCCGGCACAATCCGCCCCAAGTCGCCTGTTTTATAGCGTAACAAGGGGGTGGCCTGCCTGGTCAGGGTTGTTAGTATAACCTCGCCCCATTCCCCATCAACAAGGGGACGGCCCTCTTTATCCACGACGCTCAAGAGCATATCAGCCTCGCGGATATGACAGCCCCCTCGCTCTGAACACTCCACAGCACCGGCAAGACCCGATTCCGTAAGCCCATAATGGAGGTAAACGGGACAGCGCAAGCCTTCTTCGAGGCAAGTGAGTATGGTGGGGCTTGTCCATTCGCCGCTTAGCAAGACAGCTTTGAGGGATTGTATGGTTTCGGGGGAAAAGCCCATGCGGCACAGGGTCATAAGGTGGCTTGGCAGTCCTACAATACATGAGGGCCTCGCCCTATTAATAGCGTCAAGGCAATGAGCCATATCCGTGGGAAATCCGCAGACTTCACAGGCAATGCCCCAACGCCCCAGCCCTTCTTGCAAAAGATGCCCAACACTGCCTTCCCTGTCGCCACTCATGAGCAAGAGTACTTTTTGCCCTTCAAGCTGTGGGAGTATAAGGCGCATGCCGTATTGAAAAAAACGAATGGTGCGCTCAAGATCGCCTTGACTGCAAAAGACCCGTTTACGCTCGCCCGTGGTGCCGGAAGTGGGAATAGAGATAAGCCCCGCCACCTGACTTTGCCCTATGGATAAAAACTTTTCTGACTCAAGGGCCAACTCTTGAGAAGTTGTGAAAGGCAAAGCGTCCATAAGTTGCATGAGCGCTGGCAGGTCGTGCTTCCCGGTCTCAATAAGGTTCAAAACATCCTGAAATTTTTCCAGTTTGTGTTTATAAAAAAAACTTTGGCGACGCATATGCCCCAGAGAACCGACCAAGGCTTGAGCAATGAAAGAATCCAGCGAAGAACGCGACAGTGGCTCATGCTCTGCCCCGTCAACATAAAGAGCGCGAGATTCCCAAGAGGATGGAGCGCCCTGCATAGAAATGAAGTCCTTTACTTCCTCATCAAGCCAGCGGCGAGCATTTTTCATGTATCTGCCTTGTCATTGATTTCTTCGCTCCCCAGCGCCCATGGGCCGTAAACAATACGGGCGGAATACAGCGCCCTCCCGCCCTGCCGTGGCAAGTTCGCCTGAAACAGAGCGCCAAGGCAGAGTAAATTAGAAGAACCGCCACTCAAAATAATACCTAAAATTCTTAAAATCACTATGGAACACGGTCAAAACCATCCGGCTCCACGTTAATTCACACCACACACTCGAGGCAGTGGCAGATTGAGGATATTAAGCAACATCGGGCGCACTGAGGATACCGGGCGCATTGAGGATATTGGGCACCTCTTATACACCTGAAGTTTCTGGCAAGCCCTCTCTTTATGAGCGACACCTCTAATCAAGGTCAGCCGGTCGCCCTTCGCGCGGGTCAAAGCCATACTCTACCAAAAGTTTAATGGTTTCTTCCCAGACCCAAGCGATATATCCCGCGCAACGGTCGGGTTGCATCCCTCGTTCGCCTTCCGCTCCGCCATTGCCAAGCAATTCGTCGCAGGTAATAGCCCCGCTTGCGCTACAGTGTTCTTGAAAGCGGCTCAACAGTTCGCTGTGGAGCAGAAGCTCCTGTTCATCCCCCTCTTCGCTGTCGTGCCCTTTGGCTGTGTGTAAGGACAAAAGAGCCATACCACCCATAAGCGCGCCGCAGATATTACCGCTGTTCCCACCGCCCTGAGCCAAGGCCGAAGCGACCCGAACCAAATCGGGGTTTTCCCTGTCCATAAGGCGCAGGCCGCCTAAAACAAGAATTTGACCACAGCTATAATTTTTGGCGGCAAGTTCCATAATCATCATTTGCGTATCGGTCATGGCATTACTCCGTGTCAAAATAAAAGGCTCTTGGGCTGGTGAAGAGAGCGGAAAGGAAAACCCCAAAAAGCTACGTACGAAAACTATTTATCTTCCAAAAGACGCTCGACTTCCAACATCTTTCCTTCTGCCAATTCAGGGGGAATAAAGGTATAGCCGCAAGTTTTACAGCCAGGAAGTTCAACGGGAAAACTACTGCCCATGTAGGTGACATCAACCAGAATTTTTTCCAGAGGTTTACCACACTGAGCACAAAGCCAGTTCTCACCAGTGATATTGCTTAAATCGACCTTCATTAGCATACCGCCTTGGCGCAAAACCCTTCCAAAGTACTGGGGCTATCTTTTCCCTCACCGGGAACGCCAGGCACCAGCATTCTGTGGCAATAGGCGTCATAAATACAATATTCGTCAGGGGCGACTTCTTCATAGCGTACCCAGAACGTTACCTGTTTTGGTCGCAAGCTCGCCAAGTTCCATTGTTTTTTCAGGTCTTTAAATAAAGGCCCGTTTTTTATGGCATGCTCCAGCACCATAACTACATCATCTTCACGAATGCGCCGTTGCTCCATCAGCTCCCGAACACCCTCGCCATACGTGAGGGTGAAGGGCAATTTCTCTTGCTTGGCGACCTCTTCATTCCATATATCGTTCAAAATAGCCTCCCTAAAGGCCTGTCGGGCATATTGGCGTTCTGAAATACCAAGGGGTTTGCG
>CAZYJQ010000060.1:0-9442 GCA_964647835.1 uncultured Desulfovibrio sp.
CAGAAGCCCGTGGTTGGAAGGTTGAGATTATGTCTGCCAGCGACGCCGACGCAGGCGGTTATAAAGAAATCATCGCCCGCATCGCGGGGCACAGAGCCTACAGCTTTTTAAAGTTTGAAGCAGGAACCCATCGGGTTCAACGTGTTCCCGCCACAGAATCTCAAGGGCGCATCCATACCTCCGCGGCAACGGTAGCCATTATGCCCGAAGCCGAAGAAGCCGACGTTAATATTCGCTCCGAAGATTTGCGCTTTGACGTTTACCGTTCTTCGGGACCCGGCGGACAGTCGGTTAACACCACGGACTCAGCCGTTCGTGTCACGCACATTCCCACGGGAATCGTTGTTTCTTGTCAGGATGAAAAATCCCAGCACAAAAACAAAGCCAAAGCCCTCACGGTGCTCTATTCCCGCCTGTTACAAGCCGAACAAGAGCGGGTTCATGCGGAACAAGCTGAAAACAGACGTTCGCAAGTGGGGTCTGGCGATCGCTCCGAGCGTATTCGAACCTACAACTTCCCTCAGGGCCGAGTCACTGACCACCGTGTCAACGTTACCTTGTACAAGCTCGATCAAGTGATGGAAGGGGAAATTCAAGAACTTATCGACGCCCTCACAACAGCGGCGCAGGCCGAAGCTCTGCAAGCGCAGAGCAATGAAATGTAAGCGCACATCACGGATAATTAAGGGGGCTCGGCCCCCTTTTTCGTACTGATTTTTGATGTAGAAAAGACGAGGGAAGGCGCTGCCTTCCCTTACCCCATCCGCCAAAGAACTTCGTTCCTTGGAACCTATTTGCTCAATCAGAAAGAACGACAGCCCATGAGACAACCCTCCCTGCGTGAGCTTATCAATAAGGCTACGACCAAACTTTCCACCGCTTCGGTGAACTCTCCTCGTCTTTCCGCTGAAGTCCTTATGGCGCACTCCTTAGGCCTGGATACAAACAGCCTCAAACTCCGCCTTATTACCGAGCCTGAAAAGCCTGTCAGCCGTGCCGAGGCCGAGACTTTCACTCAGCTTTGCAAACAACGGGCAACAGGTATCCCGGTGGCCTACCTCATCGGAGTCAAAGAATTTTTTGGGCTAGATTTCGCCGTAACCCCTGATACCCTCATTCCCCGTCCCGACACTGAATTGCTTGTCGAAATGGCCCTTGCTACAGCCCTTACCATTGTTCATGACATTGCCCACAGCATTGAACACCCCCCCCTCCAAGAGCACAATGAAGGACAGCGCGCACCTTCGCCCCATACGACTTCCTCGCGCCAGAACCAGCCGTTTAAGTTTGCCGACCTTGGCACGGGCACAGGTTGCATAGCTATCTGTCTCGCCCATCACCTCCCCAACTGGCAGGGGACAGCCATCGACATTTCCCCTCAAGCGCTTAAGGTGGCGCAAGGCAATGCACAGCGTCATCAAGCAACAAAGCTTGATTTCCTTGAAGCTTCCTTCCAATCGCTTGCCCTGCCCGATAGCTCCTTGCACCTGCTCGTGAGCAATCCGCCCTATATAAGCTCGTCCCATTATGAAACCCTCGACCATGAGGTTAAAGACTTTGAGCCCCAAAGCGCCCTTACCCCGGGAACTTTTGCTCAACCTTCATCATCCCCATGTTCTCAGCGAGGAGAGCTCGCCACGCCTCCCCTAACTCACGGTCTAGCCTCAGCGGAAGAGCATAGGTCATCGGAAAACGATCAGACGGCGGGAAATGACCATACTGCGGAAAGACACAAGCCAGCGGAATGCCTTAAGTCAAGCGGAAGATACGAATCAAACGGTTTGGAAGATTTTTATACCATCATCGAGCAAGCCGAGCGCCTCCTTGTGCCACGAGGTTATCTCCTATGTGAAATGGGCTTTGACCAAGGGGAAACCCTTGCCAGTTACCTCACCCAACGAGGCTGGCAAGAAATTGCTGTTCATAAGGACTTGGCAGGGCACGACCGTGTTATTAAAGCGCGCTGGAACAGGAAATAATCAGGCGAGGCTAGCCTACGTCCTTATTAAGTTTTACCCCTCCTTCTACGAATCAATTGCCACACCCAACCGTGTTCAATAAACCTCAAGGAAGACCAGAAAAACCACAATTCACCTCCATTGGCGATTATCCTCAAGAGGTAGCACCTTGCCCTCGATCAAGAGAAAAGCCAATGATAGCAAGCATAAAGAGAGAAGAGAGACGAGAACCGCACCTTTGGAACAATTATTGCTTATGTGAAAGTAACTTTCGGAGGAATAATGAACCAAACCACACTGCGCCACTCAATTCACTTTGCCGATATCGGTCTTCACACCGGTAAGACGGTTAGTTGCACCTTGCGCCCCGCCCCTGTCGACACAGGTATCGTGTTCAATATTGACAACGAGACAGGTTCAGCTACGATTCTTCCTACCCCCGAATCCGTAGTATCCACAGGCCTTGCCACCACCCTTGGGCAAAACGGAGTCACCGTATCTACGGTTGAACACCTCCTCGCCACCATCAGAGGGCTGGGCATCGACAATATATATATAGATGTGGATGGAATCGAAATCCCCATCCTCGACGGAAGCGCCACTGGCTTTGTGGATAAAATCCTCAGTGTGGGCATTAAGCAACAAAACGCCCCAAAACGCTATTTAACTGTGGCGACACCCTACACCTACGGCGAAGCCGAACGCTTCGTTACCATTGAGCCACATCACACCTTTAGCGTAGAGTGTGTCATCGACTTTCCCCACCCCGTCATCGGACGCCAGAAAAAGTCCCTGACCGTTACACCCGAGACTTTCCTCCAGGTGGCACGCGCCAGAACCTTCTGCATGCTCAGCGATGTCGAAAAAATGCATAAGCATGGCCTCGCTCTGGGCGGCGGTCTGCAAAACGCCATTGTTTTGGACAAAGAGGTACTCAATGACGGCGGTCTGCGTTACCAAGATGAATTTGTTCGCCACAAGCTCCTCGACTTTATAGGAGACATGGCGGTCTTACCCGCGGCAGTGAAAGGGAAATTTACCGTGCACTGCTCAGGCCACAGCGTTAACAACCAATTTGCCAGAGGCCTCATGAAGTCTGGCAAAGCCCTGTATATGACGGAAACCATTCCTTCGAGGGGCTCAGAACGAACCAGAGAACAGCGCCCAAGCCTCGCTTTAATGGCTGGCTAGCTTGCGCCACAATGAATAGCTAAAGCACCCTTGAAAAAGGGTGCTTTTTTTAACAAAAAAAGAAAATAAGACTTGCCTTCCCAAATCCATTAGTATAAAAGGTAACTGCTCTTTCGGGAGAAATACACAGAAGGCGCCTTGGGCGAAAGAAGTGCAACCTGAAAGAAACTAAAATAATATGAAAACTTGTTTTACACTTGCTTTTTTCTCATAAAACAAGTAATAGCCATTTTTTACGCTGGTGTAGCTCAATTGGCAGAGCAGCTGATTTGTAATCAGCAGGTTGCGGGTTCAAGTCCCATCGCCAGCTCCAGTGGTGGGGTTCCCGAGTTGGCCAAAGGGAACAGACTGTAAATCTGTCGTCAGTGACTTCGAAGGTTCAAGTCCTTCCCCCACCACCACTTTTATTGTACATGGCTGTAGGAGACAGAATTCTGTCGGGGAACTACGGCGAACGTGCGGGAATAGCTCAATGGCTAGAGCATCAGCCTTCCAAGCTGAGGGTTGCGAGTTCGAGTCTCGTTTCCCGCTCCATCTTCGCATTTTCCGTTCCCTCCCAGCAATAACACAGCAGCAGAAAAGCCCACATAGCTCAGTCGGTAGAGTGCGTCCTTGGTAAGGACGAGGTCAGCAGTTCAATCCTGCTTGTGGGCTCCACTTTTTGCGCATTAAAATGCTTAACTTCAATAGTCTTAGGGAGACGAGTTATGGGAAAGGCAAAATTTGAACGCAGTAAGCCACACGTAAACATTGGAACCATCGGTCACATTGACCACGGCAAAACCACCACTACCGCGGCTATCACCAAAATCGCCAGCTTGAAGCAGGGCGGCTCTTTCATTTCTTACGATGAGATTGATAAGGCCCCTGAAGAAAAAGAGCGTGGCATCACCATCTCTACTTCACACGTAGAATACGAGACCGACGACCGTCACTACGCTCACGTAGACTGCCCCGGTCACGCTGACTACATTAAAAACATGATCACTGGCGCCGCCCAGATGGACGGCGGTATCCTCGTTGTTGCCGCAACCGATGGCCCCATGCCCCAGACTCGTGAGCACATCCTGCTCGCCCGTCAGGTTGGTGTGCCCAGCCTTGTTGTTTTCTTGAACAAGTGCGACATGGTTGACGACGAAGAATTGCTTGAACTGGTTGAAATGGAAGTTCGTGAACTTCTTTCCAGCTATGGCTTCCCCGGTGACGACATTCCCGTTATCCGCGGTTCCGCTCTGAAAGCTCTCGAGTGCACAAGCGCCGACGATGCTGACGCGAAGCCTATTCTTGATCTTTTGGCCGCTTGCGACTCTTACATTCCTGAGCCACAGCGCGATATCGACAAGCCCTTCCTTATGCCCATCGAAGACGTATTCTCCATCTCCGGCCGTGGTACTGTTGTTACCGGTCGTGTAGAGCGCGGAGTCGTGAAAGTTGGTCAGGAAATCGAAATCGTTGGTATCAAGCCCACCGTAAAAACCACTTGCACAGGCGTTGAAATGTTCCGCAAGCTCCTCGACGAAGGTCGCGCTGGTGAGAACATCGGTGCCCTGCTTCGTGGTGTAAAGCGTGACGACGTTGAGCGTGGTCAGGTTCTGGCTGCCCCCGGCTCCATTACCCCCCACAAAAAGTTCAAGGCCGAAGTATACGTTCTCTCCAAAGAAGAAGGCGGACGTCACACTCCTTTCTTCACTGGCTACCGTCCTCAGTTCTACTTCCGTACAACTGACATCACCGGTATTATCGCTCTTGAAGAAGGTGTTGAAATGGTTATCCCTGGTGATAACGCAACCTTCATCGTCGAACTCATCAACCCCATCGCCATGGAACAAGGCCTCCGCTTCGCTATCCGCGAAGGTGGCCGTACCGTTGGCGCAGGTGTTGTGTCCGAAATTCTGGAGTAAATCATGCGCGTTAATATTCTGCTAGCATGCACTGAATGCAAGCGACGCAACTACGCCACCAACAAAAACAAAAAAACCACGACGGGACGTCTGGAGATTATGAAGTATTGCCCTTGGGACAAGAAAAAGACTCTCCACCGCGAAACGAAGTAGTTTGTTTCTAGGGCAGTAGCTCCAACGGCTAGAGCGGCGGTCTCCAAAACCGCAAGTTGGGGGTTCGAATCCCTCCTGCCCTGCCATATTAGATGGTCTGTTTGCGGCAAGAGCTATCTCTTGCCGCAACTTTCCTCAAACGATACTGCGAATTTATCGTAGTGAAGAGTGGTAGTGTGCGTAGGCAACTCCATAATAGGTGCGGGAATGAGTAACACGACAAATAAGACAAAGGCATCGAGCAAAGCTGCTCAGGATACTACTCCTGGAAAACTCCAGCGTATTATTCCTTATTTTGAAAACGCCTATAAAGAGCTTGGCAAAGTTTCGTGGCCTACCAAAAAAGAGGTAAAAACCACAGCTTTGGCCGTTCTGGCTCTTGTTTGCGTTATGTCAATATTCTTGGGTCTTGTGGATCTCCTCCTGTCAAAAGTGGTTCAATCCATATTGAGCATATAACAATGACCGATATTTTAAACTCTCCGTCGCAAAAACCCCGATGGTACTTCATCCACACCTATTCAGGTTTTGAAAACCGTGTGGAACAAACCATTAGGGAAATGATGCGAACTGAGCAGGACCAAGGACTCATCAAAGAAGTCGTTATTCCCACTGAAAAAATTGTGGAGCTTGTACGTGGCGAAAAGAAAACCTTCACGCGCAAGTTTTATCCCGGTTATGTCATGGTGCAAATGATTATGACAGACTTGTCATGGCATTTAATCCAATCTATTCCCAAGGTCACAGGGTTTGTCGGTGGTAAAAACCGCCCCACTCCCATGCTTGACAGTGAAGCGGAACAGATTTTGGCATTGATGGAATCTCGCCAAGAACAACCTCGTCCCAAGTTCAGCTTTGACCGTGGTGACGATGTTCGTGTTATTGATGGCCCCTTTGCCGGCTTTAACGGAGTTGTCGAAGAAGTAAACTTTGACAAAGGTAAACTTCGTGTTTCCGTTTCTATCTTCGGCAGGCAAACCCCTGTGGAACTCGACTTCGTTCAGGTTTCCAAAGGCTAGTTGACGTTTTTAATGAAGGTTGCGAAATAACCACGCTCTAGTGGATATTTTGGATAAGCCCTCAACACGAAAGTGCATGAGCCAAGTCCAAAACAACCAACTGCTTATATAATTATCTGATACTTCGAGTATTAGCGATTTAAGGATATTTGACATGGCCAAAAAAGAAATAGCAAAAATTAAATTGCAAATTCCTGGTGGTGCTGCTAACCCTTCCCCACCAGTAGGTCCTGCCCTTGGTCAACACGGGCTGAACATCATGGAATTTTGCAAGGCTTTTAACGCCAAAACTGGTGATCAAAAAGGAATGGTTATTCCTGTAGTCATTACTGTCTACCAAGACCGTTCTTTTTCTTTCATTACCAAAACTCCCCCCGCTTCTGTGCTGCTTTTGAAAACCGCCAAACTGAACAAAGGTTCTGGCGAACCCAACCGTAATAAGGTTGGTAAAGTGAGCATGAAGCAGGTTGAGGAAATTGCCCAGATTAAACTTCCTGACCTCACCGCGAGTGATTTGGAAGCCGCTGTTAAGTCTGTCATGGGTACAGCTCGCAGCATGGGTATTGAGGTAAAGTAGCGTTTAATCAACTGTACTGCCGTTTATTTTGGGAGCGCTACCCTTACGGCAGGAGATTCAAATGCAAGGATAAGGTTTGACCATGGCAAAACATGGAAAAAAATATATGAAGGCAGTAGAAGCCAACGATGTGGTAGCTCTGTATACGATTGAAGATGCAGTAGCTAAATCCATCGGCGCTTCCTTTGCCAAGTTTGATGAAACCGTCGATGTGGCGATTTCTCTCGGCGTTGATCCCAAATATTCCGACCAAATGGTTCGCGGCGCTGTCGCTCTCCCACACGGTCTTGGAAAAACCATCCGCGTCGCCGTTTTCTGTAAAGGTGAAAAAGAAGCCGAAGCCAAAGCCGCAGGCGCTGATTTCGCTGGCGGAGAAGATCTCGTAGCCAAAGTTAAAGAAGGTTTCCTCGACTTTGACTGCGCCATCGCCACCCCCGACGTTATGGCCCTTGTAGGTCAAATCGGTCGAGTGCTTGGCCCCCGTGGTCTTATGCCTAACGCTAAAACAGGCACCGTAACCTTTGAGGTTGGCGCCGCTGTAGCCGAAGCCAAAGCTGGTCGTGTTGAATTTAGAGTAGACAAAGCGGGTGTACTGCATGCCCCCCTCGGCAAAGTATCCTTTGGCCCTGAAAAAATTCTGGATAACCTGCGTGCCCTTCTTGGCGAAGTGAACCGTTTGCGTCCTTCTTCTGCCAAAGGCACCTACATGAAAAATATGACCATGACCACCACCATGGGTCCTGGTTTTAAGGTTGACCCCACCATTATTCGTAAGTTTGTGGAAGGCCAAGCCTAAGAACTCATTGAGATGTGCAGTGAAATACCTGCACATCTTTCTTCATTTAGCCTGTCTTATAGACGGGAACTGGCGTAAGCCGGGGTGTGGTTTTTTACAATTCCATACTTGGTTAGAGGACTAGGAAATACGAGTCATAGACAGCTGGCATGTGGTAACACTCTAAGTCCCGCCGAGACCCCTTTGGCTCTTTATTTCCACCAGGCTCATCACTACTCAAGGAGAGTCGCGTGAAAAGATCAGAAAAAGCAGTTCTTATCGAGAAGATTAAAACTGCGGCTGAAGCATCAAGCATTTCTGTCATCGCGGACTTTAAGGGTATGCCGGTGGAAGAGATGACCCGCCTTCGTGTTAAAATCCGTGAAAACGGTGGACAAATTATCGTTGTCAAAAACACCTTGGCTCGCATCGCTCTTGCAGGAACGCTCCATGATCCTATCAAGGACATGTTTAAAGAAAACTGCGCTCTTGCCTTTGGTGGAGAAGACTCCGTAGCTTTAGCTAAAGCTATGGTCGACTTTGCCAAAACCAGCAAAACTTTTGAAGTTCGTCATGCTTGCCTCGATGGCACCGTGCTTGACACCAACCAGTTGCAAGAACTCGCAAAACTGCCAGGAAAACAGGAACTGCTTGCCATGACACTTGGCACGCTGAACGCTGTTCCTACGAACTTCGTTTCGCTGCTTAGCAACACCATTCGCGGCATGCTCTATGCGCTTAAAGCCATTGAGCAAAATAAAGCTGCCTAACATTTACCGCCAAAGATTAAGGAGTATTCCATGTCTGTAACTAAAGACCAAGTTGTTGACTTTATCGCCAACATGACCGTTCTCGAACTGTCCGAATTTATTAAAGAACTCGAAGAAAAATTCGGCGTTTCCGCCGCTGCTCCTGCCGTAGCCATGGCTGCCCCCGCTGGCGCCGCTGCTGCTCCTGCTGAAGACGAAAAAACCGAATTTGACGTTATCCTTAAAGAAGCCGGTGCCAACAAGATCGCTGTTATTAAAGTTGTTCGCGCTCTTACCGGTCTTGGCCTCAAAGAAGCCAAAGACAAAGTTGACGGCGCTCCTTCTGCCATTCTTGAAGCTGTTGAAAAAGACAAAGCTGAAGAAGCCCAGAAGCAACTCGCCGAAGCTGGCGCTGGTGTTGAGCTTAAGTAATTATACGCTCGTCACATTGCTTAAAAAAAGCGGGGTTTATCCCCGCTTTTTTTATTGCCAAAATAGAATACCTTTTCTATTTCCTTCGGAGGACGCCGTCCTCCTTTCCTCCTGCAAGGGATTTGTAATCCCTTCACCCTCCATTAATACTGAGTTCACACCTTTGCTTGCCATTACGTCTTCTCCAGCTGTTTGGTTTTTACCCTTAACGCCTGACGAATTCCTGACTTTCCCTTCAGCAAATATACAAAGGCATTTATCAAGCAAGAAACCAAGTTTTCCATCCACGCGTCAATACAATCTCTCTCTATTTTCGCCTTTGTTATCGCCCTCTTGAGTTTTGAACCTTAGCAAGCTATCCACAAAATACTATTTTCACGGCATTAAAAACAAAACCAGCGTTCTTATTTTATAAACAATATGCTTCTTTACTCGCTCCCTAGCCCATGATAGCACTAAAGTATTCTGTGGTAACAACAAAGCTTGTGGATAGAGAATATAAAGTCCGCTTTCATCCTATACCACTCTCTTGTTCGTCTATCCCTGATTATCAACAAAAGGTACTCTCTGTGCTTATTACCGATCTTGGCCTTATTCATTATACCGATGCCCTTGCCCTTCAGGAAGAAGCCGTTGAACGTGTCACCAACGGCGGCGAAGAACAACTTTTCTTACTGGAACACTATC
>CAZYJQ010000061.1:0-9256 GCA_964647835.1 uncultured Desulfovibrio sp.
TTTAAAGAGGCCGCTTAAGTTTAACTTAAGCGGCCTCTTCTGGTTTTAGGGTACCCGTCCTATGCTCTCTTTTTTGTATCAGGGAACCTTCTTTCTCTTTGTTAAGAGCCCATGAAGGTTCTTCATGGAGGTGGCTCCATTGACTCGGCGCGTCCTGCGCCTCGCCTTTCAGGCACAGTCGCTAGCGCTCCTGTGTCCAATTTTACCCTCTTGTAAAATTGTCCGAACCCGGAAGTTAAATGCTTCGCATTACGCCTTAATCGCTGATGATATTGCATATTTTTGTGTGGGAACGTAGGCCGGGGCCAACAGAATTTTAAAGAGGCCGCTTAAGTTTAACTTAAGCGGCCTCTTCTGGTTTAGGAAGAGTGATTGTTTATTAAGCAAGTATGGGGTTGCAAGGGTATGATACCCTTGCCGGGGCATGGGGCAGAGAACATGGCTACACTACGTCTTGCTTGATAGTAATCAGTTGTGTGTTTTTTTGTCTAATCTACTAATGCCGTGCATTTTATGTCTTACTCTATTCAGAAAACCCTAAAATTTAATTGAAAGACATAGCAGAAAGCACTAGCTAGCCGCAGATAATGTTTTCTCTGCTTTAGGTGTTTTTTCCGGTGTTGCTAAAGTAGCCATATTTTTGAACAGCTGGTCAAAGCTGAAAAAACTAACAAACATATTTTCCTCAAGTTGAAGATCCTCCTGAGTATACGTTACGGACGCCTTCCAGTATGGGTCTATAAAAGTAGCATCACTTATTGTTGTTAGCTTGAGACTGTTTTTCATTTTGTTTTTCTCCGTTTGGTGGGAAATTCCTGTCGTGTTGGACATACTGTTGTGTAATTGAATAATATTGAGTTATAAAAATATAAAATAAATCCGCAAAGCTTGCTCCGATATCTGGCATTTTATCAAGATTAAATGCGTTTTTATGTGGTGAATCAAAGCAGAGAAAACCACAATGTCTGGGAATTTTCGTTTTATCCTTAGGGTCATACCGTACTGGAAACACCATGGTACTTTTATAGGGCAGTGGCCAACGGGTAATGTATTTGTACTCTAATAGCGGAATAAATGTTGGCTCACCATAAATAAGAAAAGAAGAGTTTGAGTAGCCGTTTTGGCACCAAAGTTTTTTCAGGTCGTTGCATGCAAAAAACGAAGAGCCCATATTATCTATTTTGGAAAAAAGTTGATGAAAGTCGGTATTGTTTTCAACTGCGTGGGGTGATGGTGCGCCACGCTCTAGAGTGTTAATCCGGGTTTGCCTTGAACCTCTATCTCTTGCCAGCGTGATAATGGTTGTTGTCGTTTCTTCATCAATCGTTTCTTTACTGGCATCCACTTTTTTCTTTTTCTTCTTTTTCTTACTATGACTGTTCTGCGGAGCTGGAGGTTCTGGTGAGGTTCTTTTGATCTCCTTGAACGAGACAGAGCATTTCTTCCCAATACTAAACGTAAGCATTTCTGAAATAGAATCCAGCGCCTGCTCTAATATACTGATAAAGGCATCTCTCCCTGCTTCTTCTGAGTTGTAAAGATTGCCGTTGTCTTGAAGTTGGGCTAGTGAGTCGCGAAATATATGTGCTACTTGGTGGTAGTAAGTGCCACAACGTGCATAGTAGTTGTAACGCTTTCTTGAATGAAATCCAATGTAGCACAAGACGATTGTTACCAGAGATATAAGAAACCATGCAAAAATTTTTGCAGTTTCGTCTTCGGAGATTACAGGGTATTTAAACAGGGCGAAAACAGCGAGGCAGCAGGCTACGATTGTGCAGCAACTGGTAAGCCAATTCAGCGCTGTAACCCATTTGGGCTTATTTAATTGCTTGAATTCACTCATGGGCGAATCTATATCACAAATGAGATATACAAGGCAATGCTTTATACATATTTGATTAGAGATAGTACAGCTAAAGTCACAATGCCCTATTGGTATGAGTGTGTACAAACTTCGTATACGATTATCTATATTTAGGGTGAGACCTTCTTTTGTTTGGGGAGTATGCCTGTACTAGGCAAAGGGGAGGACTCGGGAATGTTTACAAAGTGGCTGTATAGAAACACAGTCTTTTATGCGAACGATGAGAGCCTGTTGGCTATTTACTAACCTTCTCCACCTTCACCAGCGAGATGCGTCTTTCGTCGATTTCTTCTACGGTAAAGCGGAAGCCTTCGAAATCAAAGTGGTCGCCAAGTTCCGGCAAACGGTCAAGTTGAACCAGCATAAAGCCAGCCAGCGATGTGTAGTCGTGGCTGTCGCTGGCGATACCTTCGACATCAAGCATGTGCTCCAAGAGGTGAACGTCGATACTTCCCGCCACCATCCAGCTTGTGTCGGAAAGGTGTTGAATGGTCGGCGGTTCGCCTTCCTCCGCCATATCTCCCGCCAAAGCTTCAAACACGTCAATGGCGGTGACAATGCCTTCGATGGTTCCATACTCATCTGCCACCAGTAAGAAGTGGGGCATGGCGCTACGCAAGACTTTAAGGCTTTGCATAACGCGCATGGTTTCGGGGACGATGAGCGGTTCAATGAGGTTCTCTTTCTGAATTTTTCCAAGGTTGACTAGATCAGATAAAAAGGTGCTGCTGTAACCCACGCCAATGACGTTATCGAGGCCGCCACGGCAGACCGGAACAAGGTTATAGGCTTCATCGAAGAGAAACTCTTTTTGCTCCTCTAAGGTGTTTTCCAGCTCCAAATAGGCCACATCTGAGCGGTGGGTCATGATGGAACGCACTGTCCTGTCTGAGAGGGTGAGGACGCGACTGACGATGGTGACTTCTTCTGAATCCACAAAGCCACTGGGGGAGGGCTTGCTCGCTTCGTCCGGGCTCGGCTCGGGTGTGGCGAATACAAGACCTTCTTCACCTAGCATACGGAAAATAGCCTGAGCAGTTCTAACGCGTAAGGGCTTTTTCCGTTCCGATCGCTGTTTATTATAGTTCCCCACCTGGTTGAAGGATTCGATAAGAATGGAGAAGCCGATGGCGGCGTATAGATAGCCTTTGGGAATGCTTACCTGGAACCCTTCGGCGATGAGACTTAAACCAATGAGGAGCAGGAAGCCAAGACAAAGCACAACCACCGTCGGGCGTGTATTGACAAATTCGGTCAGTGGTTTTGCCGCCAGGAGCATGAGCAAGATGGCGACGGTGACGGCGATGACCATAATGGGCAGATGTTCAACCATCCCCACGGCGGTGATAACGGCGTCCAGCGAAAAGACAGCGTCGAGAATAATAATTTGAACCACGACAGTCCAGAAACGAGCGTGGTTTTTGGTGGGTGCGAACTGGTGCTCGCTGGATTCAAGCCGTTCATGGAGTTCGATGGTGGCTTTATAAATAAGAAATAGTCCGCCCACAAACATGATGAGATCGCGCGCGGAAAAGGCCATTGTGCCCAAGGAGAAAAGTGGTTCGGTTAGGTGTATCAAGTGCGACATGACTGTCAGCAACATAATACGCATGAGAAGAGCTAAGAGCAGGCCAACCACACGGGCGTGAGCGCGTTGGTGGGGAGGGACTTTTTCCGCGAGGATGGCGATGAAAACAAGGTTATCGATGCCCAGAACGACTTCAATGACAATGAGAGTCGCAAGGGCCGCATAGGTAGACGGATCTAGAAAAATTTCCATAGTTTTTTAATAGTAAATAAAAATGTCTATTTGTACAATTAATTATTGAAGTTTAGATAGGGCTAGTTGAAGAAATACTGCATAAAAAGTGTAATAAACAAGGCGGCCAGAGAGATAGGCAAAATGCGGCGAATGAAGCCGGCACCTTTGGTTATGGCGAGTCTTGTGCCCACATAGTTGCCTGCGATACTGGCGACGGCCATAGGGATGGCAATGGAATACAGCACATAGCCACTGAACATAAAGGTAACAAGTCCGCTAATGTTGGAAGTGAGGTTGAAAACCTTGGCTGTTCCGCTGGCTTTTACCAAGTCCATTTTAAGGACGCGGAAGAGGCCTAAAATCATAAAAGTGCCCGTGCCGGGGCCGAAAAAACCATCATACATACCTATGCTGAAACAAATGGCAATAACCTTCGGCATGGAAAAATCCGGTACCTGTTCGGCCTCAAGATTTTTCTTTTGGGGACGCAGACAGACAATGGCAATGAGCGGGAGCATGATGGTAAAGGCTTTACCCAGGGTGTCCGGTGGCAGAGCCAGCGCGGCCTTGGCGCCGAGAAAAGCGCCGAACAAAGAGAAAGCGATGCCTTTGAAGGCGAGCTTCCAGTCAATGAGTTTGGCCTTGCCAAATAAATAGACAGAAAGGGAGCACCCCACAGCTGCGGAAAACTTGTTGGTTCCTACGGCAAGCTGGGGAGACATACCCGTGAGAAGCAAGGCGGGCAGGGAGATAAGGCCACCGCCTCCAGCGATGCTGTCAATGGTGCCCGCAAGGAAAGCAGCAAGGGCGAGGAGGAGAATGATAAGGAGCGGGGCGGCTTCGAGTTCCATGGCATCCGTGGGTTCTATTGTTTAAGTGGAGGGTGAGTAGGGCGTTATTAACGCAGTAAAGAACCGTAGCGGGCGACAACGCCAGTGGTAAGATCCACAAGGCGAGTGACAGAGCTATCAATGGTATCGGCTGTGATAACGCCGATTTCCTGCTGTAGATAGCTGTTGTAGGTGGTCTTTTTTTCATAATAAAGCCAGGTAACAGCATAGACCGAACCAGCCCCCGGGCGGCACTCAAACTCAGGGGCAGTGCGAAGGAGGAGGATGAATTTAGGTTGTTCTTTATCCGTTAGAAGAAAGAGAGAGCTTGTATTGAAACGCTCGCGTAGCTGAAAGGCGAGGTTGGCACCAATGGTATCAGTGCCTTCGTATTCGATATACACAGGTGTCGCATTGGTCTTGGTGGATTTGGTCTGGGTCGAGTTGTCGACATTGCCCGCGACCTTATTTTGATCTGCCATGGCGACACTATTAAAAGCTATGGCGCTCAAGAAAAATAGTACAGCCAAAAGGGAAAAACGACAAAGTTTCATGATAGGCTCCAAAAAGGGTGTGACAGCCGTTGTGGCTATACCACCCTATATCCTATGAGGCCGTTATTAGGCAAGAAACATGCGATGTATTTTATGGCTTGCTCTCCTCGGGGTGCTAACGCTCGCGCGTTTATTTTATCTGATGGACGGCGTAATCCTAGGGCGGGTTTATAGAGCTCCTGGGCAGAACTGTCTGAGAGGGCGAGTCAAATACCGATGGGACGGGGGCATGAGTGACCATGGATAAGGTGTAGAAAATTTGCATGGCTTAGCGGGATGGTAGAGCCTTGAAATAAAAAAGACCTGTCAGGGCCTCATTGGCTTTTTTGTCATTTCATATTAAACTGAATTGTTGTTCGCACCAAGGTGTCGTCACTCGTAGCTAAGAAGGAAGTAATATGAAATATCTCATTTGCCGCGATTTCTCGGGCCAGCCTGTCCCCTTTATTTTCCCCGATAAGGTTGCCCATATTGATATGCGTGATCAGCTCCCCTATGGGGGGGTGATTTCAGCCGGGTATGTGGAGTTGCGCGAGGGGAATTTTTATTGTTATGGTGGCGACGTGGATTTAGGTGTTTCAGCCCATGAGGATGACGCCAAGCTCCTTGGAGTTTTTTTTCAGGACACCCAACCGCTGGAGTAATTATATGAAAAAAATGCTATTGCCGTTTTTGGCCGTGCTGTGTTTGATGATGGGAAGTGTCGCTTTTGCTTCTTCCGCCGTCTCTCCCGTTTCTGGTGCCTCAGGGAAGGGAGGGTTTAAGGGCCCGGGGCCTGCTAAAACCACTGTTGCGGAAGCCATTAAATTACGTGACGACAGCCCCGTTACCTTGCAGGGTTATATCGTTGAACGCCTTGGTGATGAACGCTATACTTTTAAAGACACCACAGGCACCGTTATCATTGAAATTGACGATGATGATTGGGGTGGGCTGGAAGTAACACCGGAGAATGAGGTTGTCATTGAAGGGGAAGTAGAGAAAAAGCGCTCCTCTGTAAAGATAGAAGTAGACCGTATTCGTTTCGCAAATTAAGTGTATTCAAAAAATAAGTATGGGCGGGCAGGAGTATATCTTGTCCGCCCTGTTGGGTTGTAGTTATGGGTATTTCATGGAAGAAAGATAGTTTATTGGTATGTTGGTTTTTTTTGCTCATATCCATCGTCCTTGAGGTAGTGGGCACATCGATTCTTAAATATTCTCAGCTTTATTGGGGTTTTAACGGCGTCCCCATAACCGTAGGCCTGCTTTGCTTGTCCTACCTTACGTTGTCACGCGCTCTTTTCAGAGTTCCCATCGGGGTAGCTTACGCCATCTGGGAAGGGGTCGGCTTATCGCTCATTGTGGGCATTAGCGTTCTGTTCTTAGGAGAAAACCTCACCCTCGCGCGTATTGTTGGCTTAAGCTGTGTGTTTTTAGGTTCGGTTCTTATTCATAGAGGGACTGAAAACTCGCCTCAAAAAACGGAAAAATAGACACAAGAAGGATTCTGTTAAAGGTTTATCAGGTTAATTATGGATTCAGAACTTATACTGTATCTTGGCTGTATTGCCCTTATTGTGGGCTCGGCTTTGTTGGATTTGGCGGCAAATACCTGCCTTATGTTATCTCAGGGGTTTACTCGCTTGTTTTACGGCATCGCGGCCCTTGTGTGCGTTAGCTTGGCTTTTTGGCTGTTGTCCTTCGCCATTCGCAAGATTGACCTGTCTGTGGCCTACGCCCTTTGGGGAGCCTTTGGCATTATGGGAACATCCATCATTGGCTGGCTCAAGTTCGGTCAAAAAGTGAACCGCCAAGGCTGGGCTGGCATAGGGCTTTTGCTTGTGGGTGTTTTGGTCCTTAATGTGTTTTAAGGGCGAGCCCCTTGGACAACGAGTTGTGGCTGTGTCTATTGGCGCAACCACTCTTGCCAAAAGGCGGGCCATTGCTTGAGGAGCTTGCCAACAGCGAGGGAACGGTGGCTCCTGGCATTTTTTTCTTCGGGGCTCATGGTGGCGGAAATCACGCCACTTGCGCCATCAATAAAAATGGGGTCATAGCCAAAACCGTTTTCTCCTTGGGGGGCGGTAGCGATAAAGCCTTCCCAGGCGCCTTCGGCTGTGATGATTTTCCCCTGCGGGGTGCTGGCGCTCATGGCGCAAAAGAATCTTCCTGTGCGTTGTTCATGGGGTGTCCCCTCTAAATTCTTGAGCACCAGAGCGGTGTTTTGTTCGTCAATATCGGTGGAATGGCCCGTGCTCCCGCTATAGCGGGCGGAACGTACTCCCGGGTCGCCGTTTAAAGCGTCAATAATAAGCCCCGAATCGTCCGCCACGGCAATGAGGCCTGTGGCTTGGCTTATGCCCATTGATTTAAGGAGGGAATTTTCAAGGAAAGTCGAGCCGGTTTCGGCTATTTCAGGCAATTCCGGAAAATCGGCAAGGGAAAGAACAGTGAGCGAAAAAGGGGCAAGAAGAACTGAAAATTCGCGAACTTTTCCGGGGTTTCCTGAGGCGAGCACAATGGTTGTTTTGGGGTCATAAGTGGCTTTTGGCATGGGGAATCCTTGGAGGGCTATGAAGTGAGTGGACGACTGGTTCACTTTTTTATGGAACCATTTTCTAGGCGTCATTTTGGGGGACGCCATTTTTTTTGGGCATTACTCCATCAAACCGCTATTTCTTCTTAAGGCTGGCTTTATACGAGCGCTGGCTCTATGAGCGCCATCTGTGTATCTGTGCACCACGGCTTAAGATGGCGTTGTTTTGCGGCGCTGGTTTATTGTTGCCCTTTGGTAATATAGTAAAAATCCGCTTCCCCTGTGCCTATTTTTTCTGGATGACTAAGGGGCATGATAGTTAGGCACCGCGCTTCGGGCGCAAAATGGGCAAGGCGGTGAGCTATTCCGTAACCATATTCCACATGGGCACCGCCGGCAAGAATAACAAGGGGCCCTGCGTGTCCTGTTCGGGAGGCATTATAGGCCATGGCGCTGTCCCATAAGGATTGAATAGTGATAAAACGGCGTAAGGCTTGGGTTCCGTGGTTGGCTTTGGGCTTAGTTCGGGGCTTTGCTTGGGAGCTACCTCGGATTTCCCTTTGCGGTTTTGGCAGAGGCATTGTCTGGCCTTGTGCCGCAGTTGCCAGCGTTGTTGAAGGAGTTGTTGGCGACTTAGTCGCCATTACGCTTGGTTTGTTGCTTGTGGCGGCAGGCTTTGATGACCGGCCCATGAGCATATTGGCATGTTGCCTGAAAAAGCTGGAAAGTTTTTTATATTGAGCCGTTGTGGGGTATTGAATGACGGGGGGGAGTTCACTTTTTTGACGAGGAGGAATGGTGGCAGGAGTGCCCTCTTTGCGAATGGCTTGGATGACTTCTTGTGAAACATTGAGGCCGTAAACAGGGATATTATAGTGCTCTGCAACGCTGAAAATAGGTTTATAGTCGGCGAAGGTAAAGCCCCAGACATTTTCCCAGTCAAGATGTTCGCTGAGGTGCTCTACGCTTATGAGCCGCGCGTTAAAGTCATTGAGGCGGGATTGCAAGGAAGCGGGAATCATTTCAAGGCCGATGGCGGGCGAATAGCCGCTTTGAGCCAAAAGAGCGATGACGGCGGCTTGGGCTTTGTGATGTTCCGCTGAGGTATGCTGTTCGCCAATGAGGATATAGTCGGCCTGCCCTGCCTTGGCAAGAAAATCGTCTGACTCAGCAGGAACCCCCGAGCCATAGCGAAGGGGTAGCGGGGAAAGACCAAGAGGCAGAGTTGGCTGGTGTATGTTCTTTTCCGTAGAATATCCCAATAGGCTGGCATCAGAGGAAGGCGGAGTTGGCGAAGGGGCTGTAAGCGAGCGCTGGGCAGGGGCGCAGGCGCTAAGCAAGAGGATAGCCATACTGAGGAGGGTAATAAGACCCCGATGGCTAGGCTCAAGAAAAGTATGTTTCAGGCAAGTATGCTTCAGACTGGCATGCCCAAGGCGAATATATTGCAGAGCCGTATGGGCGAGACGGGTAAGGCCGAAGTGGGGTGAAGGAGCCCATGGCAGGCTTACACCTTGGGGGGCTGTAAGGCTGAACGCCGTCACAGGTGAGCTGGCTGATGAGGTCATTGGCGAGATAGCTGGAGGGGGTGTTGAGTTGTTTTCCATGGCCTTGTCATAAAAACGAAAAAGACCGATGGACGGTCTTTTTCGTGATGTGGTTAGTCCCAGTTACGTTTGTCTTCAATGAGCTTGTATTGGGCAGGCAGTGTTCCCGGAGCGATAA
>CAZYJQ010000062.1:0-9222 GCA_964647835.1 uncultured Desulfovibrio sp.
TCATTTGCATCGTCAACTTTTCAAAAGACCTTGGTTATTCCCCAAGGGTGAGTAGTCTCTTGGCGGCCTGCATCATGGTGGGCATAGCCGTGGGCGCGATTATCGCCGGGCGTTTCGATGTGTATAGCTGGCGAAGATTTGCCGTTCCCGCTGGCCTTGGAATGGGTCTTATGATCGCTGTCACCTCTCTCGTGCCGCTGGTTTCGGCGGAGCCTTTTATGGGGCTGGCTGACGCGCGATTGAGCCTTTTTTATACCCTTGTCTTCTTGTCGGGAATCTGCGGGGGAATTTATCTTATTCCCATAGCCAGCTTTATTCAGGCTTACCCGCCTGCCAATGAAAAAGGCAAAGCTCTCGGGGTATCTAACTTTTTTAGCTATGTCGCCATGACGGCTTCGGCCCCTGTTTTTTTCCTCCTTGGTTTATCGGGGTCCACAGCGTTTATCTTTTTGGTCTATGGCCTTTTCACCATGGCTTTCGCCTTGTTCGTTTTGGTCCCCGGAATCAAGCGGTATTCGGGCGTGACCCTGCACCATCGGGGTAACTGTGTTTTAGGCGAACTGCTCAAAGCTTTATTGAGTTTACGCTATCGAATCCGCGAAAAGGGCTTAAATGAAATAACCATTGAGGCGAACGATAAACGGCCCTTTCTCTTTTTACCAAATCACACGGCGTTAATCGATCCGGTTATTATTTATTCTCGAATCATGGATATCCGGCCCCGTGTCCTTGTAGATTCCAGCAGGATTACAGGGCCGGCGCGGGCTTTGCGCTGGCTTTGTCGCCTCATTGAAATTGATAATATCGCTAAAGATGGGTGCCGTGGCGTCAACAGCGTGAAGCGTGGTCTTGATGAAGTTGTGAGCGCCTTGGAGCGGGGTGAATCTGTCGTAGTCTATCCTTCGGGGCGACTTAGCCTAGACGGGCACGAGTGGATTGGCGGCAACTCGGCTGTGGAACATATCGTAAAAACTGTGCCTCAGGTACGCATTATTCTGGTTCGCCACACGGGGTTATGGGGGAGTGTGTTTAGCCTCGCTTCAGGCAGAGTTACGCATCTTGTGGGCAAAGCTCTCAAGATGGTGCCAAAGCTTGTTATGAATGGCGTGTTTTTCATGCCAAAACGCCGTGTAAAGTTGGAATTTGTTGAGGCGCTGGAGTTTCCTAGGCAGGGCAACCGACGTGAAATGAACGCTTATCTTGAGGCTTTTTATGAAGAAAACTATCAAGAGGCCAGTGTCGTGCCGTATTATTTTTGGCAAGGGAGCACGCCTATCTGGTGTAATAGAGCCATAAAGGAAGAGATAGCCGAAAGCCAGCTTCGTCCTTTGACCATTGATGAGGCCACCCGTACCTACATTGTCTCGGTTCTTGCGGAAAAGGCGAAATTTACCGGGGCAGTGGAAGACTCCATGCAGCTGGGCAGGGATCTTGGTCTTGATAGCCTTGATATTATGGAACTTTCCTACCGCTTTGAGACAGAGTTTGGTTGCCGTGTCGATCGTCTCGAGGCCATTGTGACTGTTGAGGACCTTCTGGGTGCCATCACGGGTTTTCGAGGTGATAAACAGACCCGCAATATTATTCCTTCAAGGCGCTGGTTTTCACCGGGTGCTTTTGCCGAGGCCGAACGTTTTGTGGCTGTTCCGTCTGGTAAAAATCTGGTTGAGGCTTTTATTGAGCATGTCCGCTCCAAAGGGTCTTTGCCTTTCATTGCCGAAGGGGCGACTATGTTATCTCGTGCCGAGGTTTTAGGGCGGGCCCTGCTCTTAAAAGATGAATTTCGCAAGATTCCCCATGATAAGGTAGGTGTTCTGCTTCCTTCGTCCATTGCTTCCGTGACCACATGGCTGGCCTTGCAACTGGCTGGAAAAACCCCTGTTTATCTGAACTGGACCTTTGGCGAGCGCAACGTTAGGGCGTCCATTGAACGCGCGGGTATAACGCATATTGTGACTTCACAGGAGTTTTGTGACCGTATTATTTATAAATACGGTGATATCGCCCGCCTTTCCATGAGGTTTCTTAATGTTAACAGTATCTTAGGCGCGGCTGGTTTGTTTCGCCGTATGAACGCATTCATAAAGACCAAGGCCTTGCAGTATGGCGGGTATGGCAGTGATAATTTAGGGCGCGATGTTCCTTCTACGGCGGTAATATTGTTTACCTCCGGTTCTGAGGCCATGCCTAAAGGGGTTCCTCTTTCCCATGAGAACCTCATTACCAATATCGAAGATATACGAAAAACGTTGGCTTTGAAGCAACGCATCCGCATTCTCGCCGTCCTGCCTCACTACCACTCCTTTGGCTTTTTACTGGGAGTAGCCATGCCCTGCGGGTTGGGGCTGGCCTGTGTTTGTCACCCAAATCAAAGGGAAACCTTTACCATCGCCGAGTTATGTAAGGCCTACTGCCCCAATTTTGTGGGCGCCACGCCAAGCTTTTTAGAATCGCTGTTAACCTATGGGCCCGAATACTTATATAGTCTAGAACATGCCTTTGTGGGCGGCGAGAAATGCCATGCGCAGCTTTTTGAAACCTTTTCCGCCACCTGCGCCCAAGGGGTGCTGTGTCAGGGCTATGGTGTTACCGAAGGTTCGCCTGTTATTAGCATTAACCCGCCCGAAGCAACTAAGTTTGGCTCCATCGGTAAACCACTTCAATCGGTTATTACAGCCGTGGTTACCCTTGACGAGCCATTCAAACGAGTTTCTATCGAAACGTCAGGTCAATTGCTTGTGCGTGGGCCAAGCGTGTTCGCAGGCTATCTTGAAGCAACCAGTAACCAAGACGCTTTTGTTGATTTTGAGGGCGAACGCTGGTTTAAAACAGATGATATGGTGAAGGTTGATGCCGAAGGCTATCTTTTTTACCTAGGGCGTTTAGCTCGCTTTGTAAAAAAGGGCGGCGAGATGATTTCTCTTCCCCTCATTGAAGAAATCCTGAGCGAGGGGCTTGCCAAGCGCTTTGGCAGTCCTTTGGGCACGAAGGGAGCGGTATCTTTGGTTGTTTTAGCCGAAGAAGGCGCGGACGGGACGGAGAAATTAGTAGCAGTAACATCCTTCGATGTTGAGGTGGAAACCTTGCATGAGATTTTACTGGCGAGTGATTTGTCTGCTGTCTATGGCATTGAGCGTGTTGTGAAGCTTGAAGCATTCCCCATGCTTGGCTCGGGAAAAATCGACTTTTTGACCTTGCGTGACCTTGTGGCGGAAAGATAAGTGGTAGGGCCTTTTAGCCCTCTGAAACCGCCTTGAAATTTGTCTGAAATTGCCCAGAAACTGCCCTGTCCTGCCTAGATGTTTTTCGTGGCAGGGCAGGGCAGTTTCTGGGTAGTGCTAGGCAGTTAGGGCAAGCATACCGGGCAAGCTCAACGAGTAAGTTCACTGGGCAAACTTAACAGGCAAGCATGCAAGAGGCAGTGTTTTCATGGATGGCTTGCGGAGAGTAACCTTGAACAGGTAGTAGCGATTGGTGATAGGGGGCTGGCGTTGATGGCCATTGGCAGGGCTCGGTAATTCACCCCAAGGAAGCAGTTAGCCCTTGCTCGCTAACCGTTCATAAATTGGTTGGTGTTTGACGGCTCATTTGTCCTTAGCAAATTGGCGCTCGAAGGCTTGTGCATATTTGGCAAAGGCGAAAACATTCCCTTGAACCATAGTAAATTCAGAACTGACCTCAGGAGTTTCCTGCATCATGCAAGAGATTCCTGAGGTCTGCTTTTTTTATGAAAAGGCTGTGATGATTGGCTACCAAGGACAAGGGGTATCCCGAAGGGTAAACTTTAAAAATTCAGCTTGGCGTTGTATGTCAAGGCCAGATGGGCACCAGACAATTGCCGATATCATGAAGGGAAGGGCTTTACAATTGTGTTTGTATCGTTGGCCTTGATACGATAACCTGCTATGCGCCAAAAAAAAGACCAGAAGTACTTCTGGTCTTTTTGTATGAGGTTAGCCGAGATTGTTAGTCACGCAGGTTGCTGAGTACTTCTTTGAGCTCAACGGCGGTACGTGCCAAGTCGTCAACAGCGGCAGAGGACTGAACAACACTTTCGGAAGTTTCGCCCACGATTCTGTTAATCTCGTCAACGGACTGGTTGATTTCTTCTGAGGTGGCGGACTGCTGTTCAGAAGCGGTCGCTATACCAGAAATCAAGAGGGCGCTTTCGTTAACAAGCTCAACAATTTCATTAAGGGCTTCTCCCGCGCTGTGGGCTTGCTCAGTGGCTGTAGCCATGTTTTCAGCGGCGGTGTTAACGTTATTGATGTTCTTGCTGGTAGCTTGCTGGATAGCCTGAATAACCGCGCCAACTTCGCTTGTGGCACTCATGGTGTTTTCAGCCAGTTTGCGAACCTCGTCAGCAACAACGGCGAAGCCTCGTCCAGCCTCACCTGCGCGAGCGGCCTCAATGGCGGCGTTAAGGGCGAGGAGGTTGGTTTGGTCGGCTATGTCGGCGATAACGCCCATGACGCTACCGACCTCTTCGGCCTTGTTGCCAAGTTCGCTCATGTCGGTGTGCAGGCCGCCGGTAATTTCATTCAGGCGGTTGATGCTGTTAACAACATCGGACACGATGTTCGCGCCGTTATGGGCTTTGTCTCGGGTCGCGTCGGTTTGTTCGCTGGCTTGGCCGGCGTTTCGGGCAACGTCAAGGACGGTGGCGTTCATTTCTTCCATGGCGGTGGCTGTGCTTGAAACACGGTCACGCTGCATCTCAGCCCCGTTATTAACATGTTGCATTTGAGCGGCCAGCTCTTCAGAAGCGGCGGCCACACGGTCGGCGATTTCAGTTGCCTGACGAACAGTTCTAACAATAATATTTTGAGTTTCTTTAATTTGGGTTAAGTCGGTAATGAACTGCATAACAGCCGATACGTTGCCTTTTTCATCCAGAACAGGGATGGAGGTATAGGTAATATCCAGCTCTTGTCCTTGAGGGTGGGCTTTGGTTTCAGCGGAATGACGTTTTTTCGTGGTGTAGGCTTTGGTAAGGGCGCAGTGCTCGGTGCCGTCGTCGCTCCTATCAAAAAGCTCTTTGCAGAGTCTGCCTTTATAGTTGGAGCCCGCGACCTCTTGCCCAGCAGAGTTCATGTAGGCAACTCGCTTGTTTTCATCAAGGGTAACAACGATGGAGGGAATCTCGTCGATGACACCACGGAAGTTTGTCATAATATCGTTGGTACCTTCCATAATGGATCTGAAAGAACCGTTGTAGTTATCGGGGTGGCCTTGAGTATCAAGCTGGCCATGAGAGACGTTGGAGGCGAGCTGTGAAAACTCTTTGACTATATGAGTGAGGACTTCTGGGATAGAGCGCAGGCTAGAGGCCACTTCGCCCATTTCGCCGGGTTCATTGATGTTTAAGGTGGTGGTGAAGTTCCCGGCGGCAACCTCTTTGGCATAGTCCGCCATGCGGGTTAAGGTAGATACCAGTCGCAAAATAATAAATATGGCGATAACAGCGCCTATGGCAACGCCAATGGCACCAAAGAGAACCACCAGTCGGGTACTGTTTTCGTTAAGTTCTTCAACGCCTGTGGCGACCTTATCCATTTCGCCATCAACCGCTCTAAGGAGGTTTTGCAAGTCATCGGAGATGAGGTTGTCAAGGTTGGCTATGGCTTTAAAGTTGCCGTCCAGCATGGCTACCGCTTCTAGGATAGCGCTGGTGGTGGCTTTGAATGTTTGCATGTTTTCAACAATAACGCCGATATAGTTACGACCTATATCCGTAGTGGCGCTTGCGTGCAAAGAGGCAAACTCGCCAATGATGGTATTGACCGTTTTGCTGATTTCTTCCGACTGAGAGGGGTCTAAGCGGTCAACACTTCTGTTGATGGAGTTACGCAACTGTAAAAAACGTGCAAAAATTTGTCCGCCGCGAGAAGAAAGGCGAGAGTTATCAATCCTGATGGCGAATTCGTCGAGGTCTTCATAGCCCTTGACGATAAGCTCGGTGGTGGCATTGAGTTTTTGATTAAGGTCAGCCCTCAGAGCTTTCATATCGGCATGGATTGAACTGGAAATGTCGCGATATTTTGTAAGATTGTTTTGTACTTTTCCAAGCTGAGGACCAATGTTGCCGGTATCAGCGCCCAATGATGCCGCCACGCTGGCAAGGCCTTTTTCACTCTTGTCAAGATGGGCTCTTGAGGCCACGAAAAAGTCGGGAGTTTTTACCCCATTGGCTGAGTTTTCAGCAGATTCGTTGAAATTGCCGGGATTTTGTCTAAACAAAACCATTTGGGTGGTGGCGTTGCTAAACTCGTCAACGCTGTCGTTCACCATGTTCGTTTGCTCAAGATAAGCCTGATAGCGGCCAAATCCTTCTGCTGATTCCTTGTTGGTGCTATACCCGAAAAATGCCAAGCCCCCAAAAATAATAAGAATCAAGGCAAAGCCAAGTATAACAAGATTTTTTGTGCTAATTTTCATCGCGACTCCTTGTGCTGACGGCATAGCAACTGCCTATCCATTAGCGCTTATGAATATGTATTTTAGTATGTGTGTAATAGTCGGCCTTTAGAGCCAAGTCTTTCAACTTATCGGCATAGGGCGAAAAAACTTAACCTGTGTTGGTACAAAAAAAACGTAATCGCTCTTATGGTAGTACAAACACAGACTTCGTGCAATATAAAGAAGCAAAAATGTGGGGTTCTCACGGCTTTTAAGGCGATTTCTTTTCTCTGCGTAAGCTCTTTTTACGACGCACAGAAAGGGGAGAACCACAAAAGCGAAGCCCAATTAAAGGAATTTGAACTTCTTGGTTTTTTTGTAATAGGCTGATTTATTTCTACTTGTCCTTCGGCGCTATTTCTTTGTTTTGCTATGTTTTTCCGTCGATTTATGCTACCTTTAATCTAAGCAATCGTCAGGATTGTCATTTATCTACTGATCTTTTTAGCAAGGAGAATAGCCATGGCGCTTGACCCGACCAAACACGCCGACTGGGAAATTGCCCAGGAAGCTGAAACTCGCATGAAAACGATTTATGAGGTAGGCAGAGAGCTGGGACTCGAAGAAAAAGAGTTGCTCCCCTACGGTCACTATATGGGAAAGATTGATTTTCGGGCCGTTTTAGAACGTCTGAAAGACAAGCCAAACGGTAAGTATATTGACGTAACAGCTATTACCCCAACCCCCCTTGGTGAGGGCAAATCCACCACAACCATCGGCCTTGTTCAAGGGCTTGGCATTAAAGGCAAAAAAGTTTCTGCCGCCATTCGTCAGCCTTCGGGCGGCCCAACCATGGGCGCCAAAGGATCCGCCGCTGGTGGCGGTTTGTCGCAGTGCATTCCCCTGACTCAATATTCCCTCGGTTTCACAGGCGACATTAACGCCATTATGAACGCCCATAACCTCGCCATGGTTGCCCTCACTGCCCGCATGCAGCACGAGCGTAACTATGATGACGAGAAGTTGATGGCTCTTTCGGGCCAGCCCCGCCTCAATGTAGACCCCACCAACGTCAACATGGGCTGGGTCATGGACTTTTGCTGCCAATCCCTGCGTAATATCATTATCGGTATGGACGGCGTAAACGGTAAGAGTGATGGCTTTATGATGCGCTCCCGCTTTGATATCGCCGTTTCTTCTGAGGTTATGGCTATCCTCGCCATTGCCAAAGACTTGCGCGATATGCGCGAGCGTATGGGTAAAATTATCGTGGCTTTTGACCGCCACGGCAAGCCCGTTACCACCAAAGACCTGCAAGTAGACGGTGCCATGACGGCTTGGATGGTTGAGGCCATTAACCCCAACCTGATTCAGACCATTGAAGGCCAGCCCGTGCTTGTTCACGCAGGCCCCTTCGCCAACATCGCCATTGGTCAAAGCTCCGTTATCGCCGACAGAGTCGGTTTGAAACTGAGCGAATACCATATTACCGAATCTGGTTTTGGTGCGGACATTGGTTATGAAAAGTTTTGTAACCTTAAGTGCCACTATAGCGGCTTAAAACCCGACGCGGCTGTTATCGTCGCCACCATTCGGGCTTTGAAAAACCATGGCGGCGCTCGCGTTCCCATGTTGGGTCATCCCTTGCCCGAAGAATATTCCAAAGAAAATGTGGAATTTGTGGAAAAAGGTTGCTCAAACCTCTTGCACCACATTGAATCCGTTAAAAAATTCGGCGTGCCTCCTGTGGTGTGCATTAACGCTTTCGTTACGGACACTCCCGCTGAAATTGCCAAGGTTCGTGAGCTTTGCGAGGCCGCTGGCGCTCGTGTGGCTGTTTCCAACCATTGGGAAAAAGGCGGCGAAGGTGCCCTTGAGCTTGCTGACGCGGTTATTGAAGCCGCCAACGAGCCCAATAACTTTAAAATGCTCTATGACTGGAGCATGCCCTACAAAGGCCGAATCGAACTTATCGCCAAAGAAGTCTACGGCGCTGATGGTGTTGATTTCGCTGCCAAAGCGAGCAAAGAGCTTGAGCGCTTGGAAGCCGAAGGCCAACATAAGGAAATGGGTCTGTGCATGGTGAAAACCCACCTCTCCCTTTCCGACAACCCCGCCCTTAAAGGCGCGCCCAAAGGGTGGCGCTTGCAGGTGCGCGATATTATGACCTTTGGCGGCGCCGGGTTTGTGGTACCTTTGGCTGGCACTATCTCCCTCATGCCGGGAACGGGTTCAGCCCCTGCCTTTAGGGGGGTTGACGTGGACGTTGAAACCGGTAAGGTTAACGGCGTATTCTAACTTGATGGCTACCGGATTCGTCCGGTAGCCTTTTTTTTTCACCTGATTAAGGTTGATTAAGGTGGGTTCGCTTCGTCTAGTCGGGGAGTCATAACCTGCTTTGCCGCAAAGGGCGAGTTCATTGCTTCTTGTCCCTTTGTTCATAAATTTTTGCCTATGGGACTCTGGCTACGAGCTGTTTTTCTTAGGGTTCCTTTAGGTTGTTAGGTCATGAGTTTTTCAAGTTTTTAACTTGTTGAATTGTCTGATTCGTAGGGTATACTAAGTAAATTTATAGTATCATCTCTGTCATAAGGAGTGAAAATATGAGCGCGGAAATTTTAAGCGGCACCGCCATGCGAAAAGAAATTTTGGCTGAGCTTGCCCTAGAAGTGAAAGCCATTGAGGCGACCCATAAGACCCGTCCCGGTTTGGTAACTATTTTGGTGGGTGAAAACCCCGCTTCGGTGAGTTACGTTACTTTGAAAGTCCGCACGGCCCTTGAGCTGGGCTTTCATGAAGTGCAAGATAACCAGCCCGAAGACA
>CAZYJQ010000063.1:0-9182 GCA_964647835.1 uncultured Desulfovibrio sp.
GAGTTTCGCCCCATGAGCCGTACCAAACGCTGGCATTTAGTTTCCATTGTGGAAAAAGCCGTTTAAGGAGCAGCCATGATTCAAACAGAAACGATATTGGAAGTGGCTGATAACTCTGGAGCCAAGAAAGTAGCCTGTATTAAAATACTCGGCGGCTCAAAGCGTCGTTATGCTTCTGTGGGCGATATCATCATGGTTTCTATTAAAGACGCCATGCCCCACAGCAAGGTCAAAAAAGGTGATGTTCTGGAAGCTGTTATTGTTCGTACAGCCAAAGAAGTTCGCCGTCCTGATGGCACATACATCAAGTTTGACACTAACGCCGCTGTGCTCCTTACCAAACAAGGCGAACCCATTGGAACGCGTATTTTCGGACCCGTAGCCAGAGAACTTCGTGGTAAAAGCTTCATGAAGATTGTCTCGCTCGCCCCCGAAGTGCTGTAGGAGCATGACGTGAAAAAGTTTCGTATACATAAAGATGACGTAGTCGTGGTGACTGCGGGCAAAGACAAGGGCAAAGAAGGCCGTGTGCTCAAGATTCTTCGCAAAAGCGACAGAGTTCTTGTTGAAAACGTCAACGTTGTTGTGCGTCACACCAAGCCTAATCCTCAGTTGCAGCAGCCCGGTGGTCGTGTGGAAAAGCCTATGCCTATTCACGTTTCCAACGTTGCTGTTCGTTGCCCCGAGTGCCAGAAAACTACCCGTGTAGGGTATCGTATGGTAGAGGCCAAAGATAACAAACGCGCGCAAAAAGTTCGTTTTTGCAAAAAGTGCGATAAAAACTTTCCTCAGGGTGGTAAGTAACAATGTCACGCCTTGATCAGTACTACCGCGAAAAAGTAGCTCCCGCTCTGCAGACCGAGTTTGGTTACAAATCTCCCATGCAGATTCCCTCAATCAAGAAGGTTTCCTTGAACATTGGGCTGGGCGCCGCTTCGCAAAATAACAAATTGTTGGAAGAAGCTATACAGGAATTAACCCTTATCGCCGGGCAGCGTGCTGTTTTGACCCGTGCCAAAAAATCCATCGCGGCTTTTAAACTCCGCGAAGGTATGCCCATTGGCTGCCGCGTTACTTTGCGCGGTCAGAGAATGTGGGACTTTTTGGACAAATTGGTCAACTTCGCTCTTCCCCGTGTTCGCGACTTCCGTGGTATTCCCGACCGTGGTTTTGACGGTCATGGAAACTTTACCCTAGGCATCAAGGAACATACAATTTTCCCTGAGCTTGAGATTGACAGAACCGACAATCCCAAGGGTATGAATATTACCATTGTCACTACGGCAAATTCTGATAAAGAGGGCAAGTTGCTGCTTGAACAGCTTGGCATGCCCTTCAGAAAGTAAGGAGAGAGACCTTGGCTCGTACTTCTCTACAAGTTAAAGCACAGCGTAAGCCCAAATTCAGCTCCCGCGGTTATAACCGTTGTCCTGTTTGTGGCCGCCCCCGTGCTTATATGCGTAAATTTGGTTTGTGTCGTATTTGTTTCAGGAAGATGGCCCACGAAGGCGCTCTTCCCGGCGTACGCAAGTCCAGCTGGTAACCTTTAAGGAGATATCAACAATGATAACCGACCCAATTGCCGATATGCTTACGCGTATCCGCAACGCACACTTGGCCCTGCATAAGGAAGTGAGTGTGCCGCGCTCGAAGATGAAAGAGGCGCTTGCTAGCATCCTCAAGCAGGAAGGATATGTTGATGAAGTGACTGTTAATGATCAGTCCATCAATATTGCCCTGAAATACCATGAGGGTAAGCCAGCTATTGCCGGCTTAAAACGTGTTAGTAAGCCAGGCCGCCGTGTCTATGTCGGCGCCCATCATATACCCCGTGTGCAGAACGGCCTTGGCATCTGCATCGTATCCACTTCCCATGGCGTTATGGCTGGAGATTCTGCCACCGAACGTAACGTGGGCGGTGAATTAGTTTGCGAAATTTGGTAGGGTGCAGCAATGTCTAGAATAGGAAAACAGCCCATCACTCTCCCCAAAGGGGTTGAAGTGAAAGTAAACGACAACGAAATCATGGTAAAAGGCCCCAAAGGCTCTTTGACCACAGCCGTTGCCGATTGTTTGGAGTATGCCGTTGACGGCGACACGCTTACTGTCACCCGTAAGGATGATTCACGTTTGACCCGTGCCCAGCACGGTTTGCGCCGCTCCCTTCTCGCTAACTGCGTAGAAGGCGTAAGCAATGGTTTTAAGAAAACTTTGGAAGTTAACGGCGTTGGCTACCGTGTTGCTGTTAAAGGCAATACCGTAGAACTAGCCCTTGGTTTTTCCCACCCCGTTTTGGTCGATTTGCCCGCGGGCATCGAGGCCACTGTCGAAGGTCAAAAGCTGACCCTCGCCGGAGCGGATAAGGAACTGGTCGGTGAGACCGCAGCCAGGATTCGTCGTCTTCGCAAGCCCGAGCCTTATAAAGGTAAGGGTATCCGTTATGAAAATGAACAGGTTCGCCGCAAAGTCGGTAAATCTGGCGGCAAGAAGTAGTAGGCAGGTACTGTTATGATATTCGATAAAAATAAAGCACGTTTACGTCGTAAAGTTCGTATCCGCAAAAAAATCAACGGTACTGCAGATCGTCCACGTCTTGTCGTGTTTCGTTCCAACGTGCACTTGTATGCCCAAATCGTTGATGATGAACATGGTAAAACCCTTGCTAGTACTTCTACTCTCGCTCTCCGCAAGGAAGATGCCAAGGCGCACTGCAATAAAGACGGTGGCGTGCTTGTGGGCAAAGAAATTGCCCGTCTAGCTAAGGAACATAATATATCCACTGTCGTTTTCGACCGTAACGGATATTTGTATCATGGCCGTATTAAGGCTGTAGCAGAAGGTGCCCGCGAAGGCGGCCTTGAATTTTAACATCCACAGGTACGACAATGGAACAACAAAATGAATCTGTAATGATAGAAAAAATCGTTGCCCTCAACAGAGTGGCAAAGGTAGTTAAAGGCGGACGTCGTTTCAGCTTTTCTGCCTTGGTCGTTGTGGGTGATGGTAATGGTGGAGTTGGATTTGGTCTTGGAAAGGCTCAGGAAGTTCCTGAAGCTTTGCGCAAGGCTACCGAGCGCGCTCGCAAGGCCATGATCCAGGTTCCCTTGATTGAAGGCACCCTTCCTTACGAAGTGTTGGGTGAGTTCGGGGCTGGTCGCGTGCTCTTAAAGCCCGCTTCCCGTGGTACCGGTATCATCGCCGGTGGACCTGTTCGTGCGGTAATGGAAGCCGTTGGCGTGTCCGACGTTCTCACCAAAGCCATTGGCACCAACAACCCTCACAACGTATTGCGCGCCACCGTAGAAGGATTGGCCTCTTTGCGCAGTGCTGAAGATGTGAGCGCTGTTCGTGGCAAGAAAGTTGTCACTCCCCGCAAGTAGTCTCTGTTTCAGTCGTTTTGGTGACTGAACGGAAAAGTAGGATGATGAATCATGCTAAAAGTTAAGCTTATTAAAAGCCGTATTGGGGCTCTTCCTAAACAGCGTCAGGTATTAGACGCTCTGGGTCTCAATCGGATGAATACAGTTAAAGAGTTTAAGGACAATGCCTCTGTACGTGGCATGATTGCTAAAGTTTCTCATATGGTAGAGGTAAGTGAATAATGTATTTACATTCGTTATATCCATTTCCAGAAGAGCGCAAAAACCGGAAACGGGTTGGTCGCGGTTCTGGCACAGGCTTTGGCAAGACTGCTGGTAAAGGTCACAAGGGGCAAAATGCCCGCGCTGGCGGCGGTGTTCCCGCAGGCTTTGAGGGCGGTCAAATGCCCCTGCAGCGTCGTTTACCCAAGCACGGCTTTAGCAACTTCGTTTTTAAAGCCACCTATTCTGTCGTAAGTCTGGCTCGTTTGCAGGAAGCCTTCGAAGGAAAAAATGAAATTTCCCTTGAAGATATCTATGCTCGTGGTCTTGCTAAAAACGGTTCTCCCGTAAAAGTCCTCGGCGATGGCGAAATGACTGTCGCTTGTAAGGTAGAAGCCCACAAGTTCAGCAAGTCCGCTGCAGAAAAAATTCAAAAAGCTGGTGGCGAAGCCATAGCTCTTGAGGGGTAATCCCGCATGTCTGTACAGGGTGTAAAAAATCTTCCGAATATGTCCGAATTGTGGCGTAAGCTCGGTTGGACGTTTGCTATCCTGCTCGTTTACCGTGTGGGGATTCATATCCCCATTCCCGGGACCGACGTAGCGGCGATGAATGAGTTCTTCAAGCACATGTCAGGTACTCTCTTGGGAGTATTTGACATGTTCTCTGGTGGCGGGCTCAGCAACTTCTCCATCTTCGCCCTTGGCGTTATGCCTTATATTTCGGCTTCGATTATCTTGCAGCTGGTTCAGGTCTTAAGCCCGAACCTGAAGCGCATTGCTCGCGAAGAGGGCGCTCAGGGCCGCAAGAAGATAACCCAGTATACCCGATACCTGACGGTGCTTATTACCATCGTTCAGGGGTTTGGTCTGGCTGTTATGGTGGAAGGGCAGCAAACGCCTAGCGGATTGCCTCTTATTAACCCCGCGATTCACGGGCCTCTCTTCCAGTTTGTGACAGTAATCACCCTTACCGCTGGGACCATACTGATTATGTGGCTTGGCGAACAGATTACTGCCCGTGGTATTGGAAACGGTATCTCACTGATAATCTTTTCCGGTATCGTGGCTGGTATTCCCCGTGCCATTGGCGAATCCTATAACCAGCTTTCCGAGGGTATTTTGAACCCCTTGGTGGCGATTGTGGTCATTGTTTTTATGGCCGCAGTCATGCTGGTTGTTGTGTTTATCGAACGCGCCCAGCGTCGTCTCCCCATCCACTATGCCAAACGGCAACATGGACGGAAGATTTACGGCGGTCAGACAACTCACCTCCCCTTGCGCCTGAATACTGCTGGAGTTATTCCTCCTATTTTCGCAGGGAGCTTGTTGGCTTTCCCCGCTACGTTGGCGAGTTTTTCTCAAAATGAAATTATCAGACAGATTACCGTGTATTTTAACATGGACAGTCTGCTCTATAACATTGTTTATGCTTTGCTCATTGTATTCTTTTGCTTCTTTTACACTGCCATCATCTTTGATCCCAAGGATATCGCTGAAAACTTGAAGAAGCAGGGTGGCTTTGTTCCTGGCATTCGTCCCGGAGAAAAAACCCAGGAATACATTGATACGGTATTAACCAGAATTACCCTTTGGGGCGCCACCTATATTACCATAATATGTTTGGTTCCGCAGTTCCTGAAGTTCCAGTTTAACCTTCCGTTTTTCTTTGGCGGTACAAGTATTCTGATTGTTGTCGGTGTGGCTATGGACTTTATGAACCAGGTCAACTCCTACATGATCTCCCGTCAATACGAGGGGTTAATGGCTAAGGGTAAAAGGGGTCGGTAGTTGCAGTGAAAAAGTTCAGAGGTATTTTTCTTAAAAACGAGAACGAAATTGCTCTTATAAGAGAAGCCAATAGGATTACTTCACTCATTCTGGACGCCATGAGCGCGGAAGTTGCCCCTGGCGTTCCCACCATGCGCTTTGAAGAAATTGCCCAGGATATGTTGCGCAAGCATAAGGTTCGCGCTGCTTTCCAAGGGTATGGCGGGTTCCCTTACGCCTTATGTTGCTCTGTCAACGAGGTCGTAGTTCACGGGTTCCCCTCAAAAACTCGCATTTTGGCTGAAGGTGACATTGTCAGCTTTGACATGGGAGTTGTTGTAGAAGGCTTTTTTGGTGACTCCGCCCGCACTATACGGGTAGGGCAGGTGAGCCCAGAAGTGGACAAGCTTGTTCGTGTAACCGAAGAGTCCTTGTATAAAGGTATTGAAGCCGCTGTATTGGGAAATTCAGTACATGATATTTCCGCTGCCGTTCAAAAGCATGCGGAAGGGAATGGACTTTCTATCATCAAACGCTTTGTCGGTCATGGACTTGGTCGCAGTTTGCATGAAAAACCCGAAATTCCTAACTTTGTACCTGTAGCGCATACAAATGTTCCTTTAAAGACAGGCATGGTGCTGTGTATTGAGCCCATGCTCGCCTTAGGATCCCATGACGTGGATATTTTGGCTGATGACTGGACCGCCGTCATGCGCGACGGTAAATACGCGGCGCATTTTGAACATTGCGTTGCCATTACGCCCCATGGTCCACTTATTTTGAGCACCTCAGAATAATACGTCGTTTTTTTGTTGACGTGACTTCAAGCGAGTGCTATAAAGTTCCGTTCAAAACCCTATCGGAATGTAGCACGTTTATCGTGGAGTTTTTTATGAAAGTTAGACCTTCAGTTAAGAAAATTTGCCCTAAATGCAAAGTGATTCGTCGTAAGGGTATTTTACGCGTCATTTGTGAAAACCCCCGGCATAAACAGCGCCAGGGCTAGGCAGAGCAGGAGTTACAAGTGGCTAGAATCGCAGGTGTAGATTTGCCTAGAGGCAAGCGCGCAGATATCGCATTGACCTATATTTTTGGTGTAGGGCGCTCCACAGCGCTTAAAATCCTCGATGCCACCGGTGTAAACTGGACACGAGGTATCGATGATCTGTCTGCCGAAGAAATTAATGAAATCCGTATTGAGCTTGAAAAGAACTACAAGGTGGAGGGTGACCTGCGCCGTGAGGTTTCTTCAAACATCAAGCGTTTGATGGATATTGGTTGTTACCGCGGGTGGCGTCACCGCAGGGGTCTTCCCTGCCGTGGTCAACGTACCCATACCAACGCTAGAACCCGTAAAGGTCCTAAGCGTGGCGCGGCCCCTAAAAAGAAATAGGTTTTTTATAAACCCGACATAAACCTTGCTGCACAACAGCAAGCGTATTGAGAGTATTGCCATGGCCAAAGCTAAGCGTGTGGTCAAGAGAAAAGAGAAAAAGAATATCCCCGTGGGGCTTGTTCACATTCAAGCCACCTTTAACAACACCATTATCACTTTTACTGATACACGTGGTAATGCTGTAAGTTGGGCTAGTTCCGGACAGTCTGGTTTTAAGGGTTCACGTAAGTCAACCCCTTTCGCCGCCCAAATGGCTGCTGAAACCGCTGCTCGTAAGGCCATGGAAAACGGCATGCGCACCGTAGGTGTTTACGTTCTTGGCCCCGGTGCCGGTCGTGAATCCGCCATGCGCGCTGTGAACAGTGTTGGAATGAAGGTTGCTTTCATTCGTGACGTAACTCCTATTCCACACAATGGTTGCCGCCCTCCTAAGCGGCGCCGTGTCTAAGGCTGAAGGAGGGATTTTACCTTGGCCAAATATAATGATTCCAAGTGTCGTCTGTGTCGGCGCGAAGGTGCCAAGCTTATGCTTAAAGGCGACCGTTGCTTTACTGACAAGTGTTCTTTTGATCGTCGTCCCTACGCCCCAGGTCAACACGGACGTGCTCGCAAGAAATTGACCGACTATGCCCTTCAGCTCCGCGAAAAGCAAAAAGTGCGTCGTATTTACGGTATTCTGGAAACCCAGTTCCGTAACTACTTCCACAAAGCTGACATGGAGAAGGGTGTAACAGGTTCTAACCTTTTGATCAGCCTTGAGCGCCGTCTGGACAACGTTGTTTACCGTCTTGGCTTTGCCAATTCACGCCAGCAGGCCCGTCAGTTGGTTCGCCATGGTCTTTTTACCCTCAACGGTAAAAAAGTAACCATTCCTTCCTTGCTCGTTAAGGCTGGCGATGTTGTTGAGGTTCCGGAAAAGAATCGCAAAGTTGCGATCCTTGCTGAGGCCCAGCAAGTTATTGCTCGACGTGGATCCCCAGCTTGGCTTGAACTTGACGGCGGCGCTTTTCGCGGCGTTATCAAGACAATGCCCCAGCGTGAGGACATTCAGACTCCAATTAACGAGGACTTGATTGTCGAGCTTTACTCCAAATAGTAGAGGAAAGCATGATTTTAAAACAAGGCGATCGATTGATAAATACACGGAACTGGGCAGAGCTTGTTAAGCCTGAGCAGATTAGCCGTGCCGGTGAATACATTGACGGCCAATATGGCAAGTTTGTGTGTGAGCCGCTGGAACGTGGTTACGGAACGACCATCGGTAACGCGCTTCGCCGTGTCCTGCTTTCTTCTTTGCAGGGTGCCGCGTTCGTTTCCGTGAAGTTTTCTGGTGTACAACACGAGTTCACGACCATTCCTAGTGTTCTTGAAGACGTTACGGATATTATCCTCAACGTTAAGCAGGTTCGCTTGGCCATGGATACTGACGAGCCCCAGCAACTGACTCTTTCCGTGAAAACAGCCGGCCCCGTTACCGCGGCCGATATTCAGTGCACTCAGCACGTCGAGGTTCTCAACCCTGACTTGCACCTGTTCACTGTAACCGACCCCATTGAGCTTGAGCTTGAGTTTGAAGCGCGCATGGGCAAGGGCTATGTTCCCGCGGAATTGCATGAAGGCTTGTCCGATGAGATTGGTCTCATCATCTTGGACGCCAGTTTCTCGCCCGTTCGTAAGGTAGCTTATACCGTTGAACAGGCTCGTGTTGGTCAGATGACTAACTATGATAAACTTATTCTTGAAGTTTCTACTGATGGCTCTGTTTCCCCTGAGGACGCCATTGCCTACAGCGCAAAAATCCTCAAGGACCAGCTTTCTGTATTCATCAACTTTGATGAGCGCATTGTCAGCGAAACCGAAGGAAGCAGTAGCACAAAATGCGACTTGAATGAAAACTTGTTCAAATCCATTGATGAATTGGAGCTTTCTGTTCGTGCCACCAACTGCCTGAAGGGCGCCAGCATCGCTTATGTTGGCGAACTCGTTCAGCGTCAAGAGTCTGAAATGCTCAAGACGAAGAACTTCGGTAAGAAATCCCTTGATGAAATCAAGCGTGTTCTTGCTGAAATGGAGCTTGATTTTGGCATGAAAATAGAATCCTTTGAAAAGAAATTACAGGAATGGAAGAGGAATCAACAAAATGAGGCATAACAATGCAGGCCGTAAACTCGGCAGAAATCCTTCCCACCGTAAGGCGCTTTTGCGCAATATGGCCAAAGCTCTTCTTACCCACGGACGTATTGTTACGACTGAAGCGAAAGCAAAAACTTTGCGTTCCGTTGTTGAGCCTTTGATTACCTTGGCTCTGAGAGACGATGTTCACTCACGCCGTTTGGCCTATCGTAAACTTCACGACCACAAGCTTGTTGCCCGTCTTTTTGACGATATCGGCCCTTGCTTTGAAGGTGGCGGTGGCGGTTACACTCGTATCGTTAA
>CAZYJQ010000064.1:0-8779 GCA_964647835.1 uncultured Desulfovibrio sp.
TTGTCATCACCGTAGAGCAAGACAAGGTCTTTCAGCGCGACGGTCAGGATTTGATCATCTTCAAAGAGATAGGCATCGTGGAAGCCTCCCTTGGTTCCAAAGTTGAAGTGCCCACCCTTGATGAACCCATCACCGTTGATATCCCCAAGGGGACTCAGCATGGCACTGTTTTCAGCATTAAGGAAAAAGGCATGCCTTACCCTGGAAGAGCTGGCATGGCAGGCGATTTACTGGTTGAGGTGCATGTCCGCATCCCCACAAAACTGAACTCTCGTCAGGAAGAACTCTTACGGGAATTTGCCCAATTAGCTGAAAATAAACCTATGGAAAAGGCCAAGAAGATGGTAAAAAAGGCCCGTAAAGCCATGGGTATGGATTAATTTTTGAATACTTCGTGCCTTTTCTATGAGGTGCGAACTTGACGGAACAAAACAGCCCGGCAATCACCGGGCTTTTTTTGTAAGGACGGGTGCAGTCAGCGATTTTTTCGCTTTCCCCATTCTTTGTTGCCGCGCCGTCTGGACAAGGCTTTTATTATTAGGCATCATTTTATCTGGTCTTGTCCGTAGCCCTAGGTTTCACAGGGCTAATCTGTCACATGGCGGTGTATCCCATGAGCCCTGTTGGGTCTTGTAGAAATCATAAAGACCCGGTGGCTAACAGAGGCATGGCAGCAAAGACCGTCTCAAGCAAAGGATTGCCCCAAAAGCGTCCTTCTGCATAAGGCGCGGCTAAGGGCTAACCAAGGACGCGTATTTTTCGCTAATGAATCCCCCGAGCGCGAAGCGATTGAGGCCGGAGAAGCTTTTTCGGCTCGTCATTTCTCAAAACATTTTTATCGTTTGGATACAGGTATGCAAAACTTATTAGAGCAACCCAAGCCCAGCATTATTAAGTCCATTAATCAGGTTCTGGACGCCATTCAAGAGGCGGCTCCCATTCCTGCGGCTCATAAAAGAAGCTTACCCCATGATATTCGCGATCTTTCGGCTCTTTTGACTGAAGAGCGGGGAGCCATGGGCAGACCTTATTGGGCGGCGAAAAATCTTTTTTCGGCCTATATCCATTATTTTATGCCTTGGAACTTATATCGTTTGTCTTGGCTTCTGCCGTCCCTGCCCTTGGATATAGAACCCAACAGCTTCCTTGTTGACTTGGGCTCTGGCCCTTTGACCTTGCCTCTGGCCCTATGGTGTTCGAAACCTGAACTGCGCCAAACACCCCTACGGTTTTTATGCACTGATGTGGCCAATCAGCCCATGGAGCAAGGTCTTGCCGTATTTAACGCCCTGACGAAAGGCCAATCGCCCTGGGTTATTGAATGTGTAAAGGCGCCCATTGAAACGGCCCTTATCAAACTTTCTGAAAAAGCGGATATTATTATGGCGGGGAACGTGCTGAATGAGCTCCAACCAGCCAAGGGGCAAACCTTACAAGAGCGTATTGGCGGTATTATTCACTCTTGTTCGCGAAAGCTCAAAGAGGGCGGAAACATGCTTTTTGTGGAGCCGGGAACTCGCTTGGGAGGCAAGGTTGTTATTATGGCGCGCGAAGCCGGGCAAGAGTTGGGACTGTCCGTCCTCGCTCCTTGTTCTCATCAGGAGCGGTGCCCCCTTGCCAAGGATATGGAGCGGGAAGAGCGACTGACAGGTGACGGGGGGTATGGAAGACCCCGTGGGAGTCAGATGGCTTCGCAAACGAATATGTGGTGCCATTTCAGTTTTCCTGTTCAGGGCGCTCCGGCGCGGCTGTCGAGGCTAACCGCCGCCGCCAAGTTCGACAGACGTAACCTCGCTTTAAGTTGCCTTATGACAACGGGCGATGCAGAGCATGCCATTCGAGATATTCCCGCTCTGTCTGACCTTGAGTATTTAGATGACCTTGAAGCCCTGTATGATGAAACCTTAAAGGCTGACCAAGTGGCTAGCCAGAGGACAAACCAGACGGCTAACATGATTGGCGGTAGTGAAAATGCCAAGGTAAATGCTGGCGGGAGCCGAACCCGTTCGGCGCGGTCTGAAAAAAGCACTTGGGAAAAAGCCCGTTATTTTGAAGGCCTTGAGGCGGTTGTTGATGGAACTATTACTCCGCCACTTTGGGCAAGGATTATTTCCGGGCCCATCCGTTTACCCAAAGAACAGCTCCCTGCCCGTTATGGGTGCTGCGCTGCCGGTCTGGTGCTCGTTCGCCGCTGTGAGCGTATTCCCTATGGGGCGGCGGTGGAGGTGACTTGGGAAAGGCTGAGTCGTGATGAAAAATCGGGCGCCTTAATGGTGGACATGATTTTGGCAGAAGAGGGAGATTATGCTGACTCTGGCCCTCGTGGTGGACAAGGCCAGCGGTTTGAGCGGCAACCTCGAGGGAGGCGGGAAAATACTTCTGGTAAGTCTTTAGGCAAGCCTTCCGGTAAAGCCTTTGGCAGTGGTTCTGGCAGACCCAGTCGTTCAGGACAACGGAAATACTCAGGCCAGCCTGAGGGACAGGGGCGAGGCACAGATGTTAAAGGTTCAACAGGTTCAAGGGGGGAAAGAGGTTCAGGAGGTTCAAGGGACGCAAGAACGGGTGGAAAATTTGGAAGAAGCCGTTCGCCTGAAAAGCAAGACGGCTCATTTCGCAACAACCCAAGGGATGGGCAATTGAGTGATTCTGGTTCTCGGCGCGTGGGAAATCAAGCAACTGCGTCTCAGCAGCAAGTAGACGATTTTCAAAGCTTCTTTGGTCGTCCGCAGAAAATGCGTGAACGCTATGGCGGTCTACCTCAAAATCTTCGCAACACCCCAGAAAGTACTGGCTCGCACAAGACTGGTTTGCAAGGCACCGGTTCGAAAAACAATAGAGGGGAAGCAAACAACTCCCGAAACTCTCAAAGAAGCGACGGGGCATTTGCGAAAGGCGCAAGCTTCAAGGCAGGGCGTGAGGCGGATAAATCCAGAGGCGGCGAAGGCCAAAGAAGAAAGGGTAAAACAGACCCCAGACAGGCGGAGCGAAAACGCCAACCCAAAGATCATGACCCCCAGGAAAGCAATGCATACGACGGGGGCGAGGATTAGCCAGAGCTAACTTCACTGCTCACCTCACTTGGGAATCTCACTATGAACCAGACGACAGGCTTCACCGTTGGGGCCTGTCGTCTTGTTCATTGGATTGCTTGTTTGGAGCGTTTGGGCCGTTGCAGGAAAGAAAAGCCTCCAAACCAGATGCCAGTAACCCTGTCTTGGGGCTACTTTGTTGTCACCTTACTGGCTTGTCTTTGATAGTCTTGTAAGTCCATTGCATAGGTGATTGAATAAAAAACCAACACAAAACCGCCATGAAGGCTGAATGGAGGTAGGTTGAGGAGGGACGGAAGCAAGGGGGAAGGGGCACAATACGAACGTTGTGACTTTCGGTGTTCAAGGCTAAAAACAAGACTAGGCTGGACTCCGTAGAGACCAGCCTAGATTTTTACTCTGGGGCGAATGATGGGGATTGAACCCACGGCAACCTGGGCCACAACCAGGTGCTCTACCGACTGAGCTACATCCGCCGTAAAGAATATCCATTTACACTTCTTAGGCTGGGAGGTCAAGCTTTTCTTCGTTATTGCTAAAATAACGGTTTTGGGGGTGATCTTTACAAAATGGCGAGCTCAGGAAGGCGTTTGTTTGCCTTGGGATATTGAAGATGAGGAGTCTTCTGCTCAGCAGGGGAACTCTTGTTCGCTGGACAAACGAGCCCATACCTTCTACAAAGGAAAGGCGTTTATCGCATGGCTGTGTTCATGGACGAGCTTGATTATGAACGGTAGAATAAGGAGCCCTTTTGACGGCACGCCTCTTTAATGAAGCAATAAAGGCCGACTGCTATAGAAGTGGTTCAGAATTGGTTAGCTGAAAGGCCGTCACACAGCCTGATATTGTGCGAAATAATAAGTTTTACTGCGGGCCATAGACCAGTGTAGTTTTTGCCCTAAGGGAGTTGTATATGGAAGAGTTGATTATTGAAGGTGGAGTTGCTTTACAAGGCGCCATGCGGGTGAGCGGTTCTAAGAACGCGGCTCTTCCCCTATTTTTCGCGTCTCTTCTTGTGGAAGGTACAGTGGTTTATGACAATGTCCCTCACTTGCGTGATATTGACACAACCATTGCCATGCTTGAACTTTTGGGTTGCGAAGCGGGCTTTGTGGAAGAGGGAGGCTCCAAGGTAGTTGTAAGTCCTCAAAACCTTAAGTATGAAGCGCCCTACGAGTTAGTTCGCACCATGCGGGCTTCTATTTTAGTCTTGGGCCCCTTGCTCGCAAGGCTTGGCAAAGCCAAGGTAGCCTTGCCGGGTGGGTGCACCATCGGCGCTCGTCCCATTGAACAGCACCTGAAGGGTTTGGAGCGCATGGGCGCTACCTTTGACTTGCGTGATGGCTATGTGCTTGGAACCTGTAACTCTTTGCAAGGCGCTGATATTTATCTTGATTTCCCCTCAGTAGGAGCCACGGAAAACTTGATTATGGCGGCGAGTCTGGCCAAGGGAACAACCCACCTCCGTAACGCGGCCTGCGAACCTGAAATTGTTGACTTGGCAAACTTCCTCAACGCTTGCGGCGCGCGAATTAGCGGTCATGGCAGCGATGTCATTGTCATTGAAGGCGTGGCCGGGCTGCATGGGGCAGAATACGCCATTATGCCAGACAGGATTGAAGCGGGCACCCTTATTGTGGCGGCGGCTATTACGGGCGGCGAGTGTACCATTGAAGAATGCCCTGTGGGTGAATTGAGCGCTGTTCTTGCCAAGCTTGTGGAAATGGGCGTCGTCATTGAGACGCGTGAAAGAAGCGTTTTGGTCTCTTGCCCTGCACCTCTACGAGGCGTTGATGTTGTCACCCGTCCTTATCCTGGTTTCCCAACGGATATGCAGGCGCAGCTTATGGCTTTAATGTGCCTCGCCCAAGGTTCGAGCACCGTCGAAGAGACAATTTTTGAAAACCGTTTCATGCACGTTTCTGAACTCAGCCGCATGGGAGCTGACATTACGCTTTCAGGTTCAAGGGCTGTTATCCGCGGTGTGGATGAATTACGGGGCGCCCCTGTTATGTCCTCTGACTTGCGTGCCAGCGCTTCTTTGGTATTGGCCGGCCTTGCCGCCAAAGGGACAACCACGGTTCAGCGTATTTACCATTTGGATAGGGGATACGATAAAATCGAAGACAAATTGTATAAGGTCGGGGCGCGCATCCGGCGTGTAAAAAAATAGGCCTGTTCCAAAAGCGATTTAGCCAAATAAGCTGACAGAGTATTACGGAGTATTAGGGTAGCCCCCAGCACTGCTTGCCTTACAAAAAGCAGTTGCAGAACTGCCATTTTGGGGCAGATGTCTTGATAACTACCCGATTTTGACAATAATAAGTTGATGTAACATAGCCAGTTACTTGAAAAGATGGCAAGTAATTCAATGAATGCTACCAATAGGTGCCCTGAGAAATGGGTACCGCTAAAGAGGATTTGATAGGGGCAGGGTGGCGGTAATGACGCAAAAAAGTTTTTACCCAAAACTTTTACTCCGTAATTATTGCCTGCTGGCTTTTCTCGCCGGGATTATGGCGGTTCGCCATATCTACCCGGGGCTGGTTGTTTTAAGTTTGATACTGTTATTGAGCGCCGCGCATGGTAAACGCCTTGCGGGCGCTCTTTTGCTATGTTTGGTGTTCGCCCTTGGGTTTGGCCTTGGCGTGGCTCGGGCGCCAGAGCAAAGTCCTGAACCTGCATGGCTTGTGGAAAGTATGGGTGGAGACAATGCTCATGAGCGACCCCAAGCCCTGTATGTTCAGGGGCGGGTGAAAGAGGTTGAAGCCTACGGCGACGGGCGCATCCGCCTTTTGCTGGGGGATGTGCTTCCCCTACCCGCTCTGCCTGAACTGCAAGAACAATATGAACGGCATACCCCTGCTTTAAAGCAAAGCCTTGCGGACGCTGAACCCTATGCTGGAAATATCGCCGTAACCCTTTGGGGGTCTCAGCATATTCCCTTGTCAGGGCAGACCATTCGTCTGAACGCGCGCTTTGCCCGTGTTCGGGGTTTTGCCAACCCCGGTGTCTTTACCATTGACGACTATTGGCACGATAGAGAGGTGTGGGTGCGGGGTTGGAATGTGCGAGGAAAGTCCGGCATTCCCCTTATCATCAGTGGTAAAGCCGACTTTTTCGCTAGCGTTAGACATCGCCTCTGGCAAGACTTTGTTCAGGCTTTGCCGGGCATGGGCGAAGGGCAGAGAAAGCAAGTCGATTCGCTTACCTCTTCCATGCTTTCTCAAAAGCAACCAGCCACTCCCCAAGAGTTTGTGGATACCCCTTCAATTTTTCAAGGGCTCACCTCGCTCCAAGGCACGGGGGCGGTGTTTTTGCCCGCCTTAATTTTCGCCGATCGTTCAGGTTTTACCCCCTATCAAAAAGACTTACTTGCCAAGGCTACGCTCACCCACAGCATGGCTTTATCTGGTCTACACCTAGGGTATGTGGGGCTTGTGGGTATTGCTCTAGCCTTGCTTATCAGTACATTGTTTCCGGCAATTCTCCTGCATTTACCCCGTCCAAAACTATGCTTTATGCTAACCGTTCCCTTGGCCTTGGGGTATTTATGGATAGGAGGCGCGCCTTTGTCATTGGTTCGCTCTGCCGTCATGCTGTTCTTTTTTGGTCTTGTTTTGTTCGGCAATGGGGCGAAGGCGTTGATGGACGGTCTTTTCACAGCGGTCTTTCTTATCGTCCTGCTTTGGCCTTGGGCACTTTTTGATTTGAGCTTGCAATTGTCCGCTTTATCGGTGGGAGCCATCGCTTTGTTCTTGCCACTCATTCACCACGCGGCCCATAAGCTTATTCCGGCGAGTCTTGGGGGGCAGGGCGATTATAGGGAGTCGGCGCGATTTGGAGGTTCTGGCGGTCACGGGAGCTATGAACACCATGGTAAACTTGGGAACTTTGGCTCCTCTGGGTACCTTGGGCATTGGGCCAAAGGAAAAATTCGGACAGGCCTCATTCTTCTTCTCATGTCCTGCTGCATCCAGATAACGCTGGCGCCGTTACTTGTGCAGGTGTTTGGCGCCATGGGGTTATGGTTTCCCCTGAACTTGGTATGGTTGCCAATTTTGGGGTTGGTGGTCATGCCCTTGACCTTAGGCGCTTTTGGGTGCGTCAGCATTGGTTGGAGTTTTGGTGCTCGCTTGTTGTTGTATGGCGCGAGCTTGCCCTGCGACGCGCTCATGTGGCTGTTACAGCGCATGGACGAGGCGGGCTATCTTATGGCGCCCCTCGCCATGCGGCCTCATTGGCTTGCCATACTGGGACTTTGGACTGTGGCGGTTCTTTTACCCTATATCCTCTGGAAAATAGGGCAGGGCGTTCATTCCCAAAAACGGATGCCGAAGAGTTTTTATATTGCTGTCATGGGGTGCGCCGCGGGCGTATTGCTCGCCTTTGGCTTAACGGCGCAGGCTTGGCACCGCTATAACACGCAAGAGTTAAGTCTGGCTTTGCTGGATGTAGGGCAGGGGCAGTCTGTGGTTCTGACGTGGCCCGGCGGGAGGGCATTGGTCGATGGCGGCGGGTTTTCCAGTAAAACATTTGATGTGGGGAAGATGGTGGTAGCGCCTTATTTAACGCATGAACGACCAGCAAGGGTCGATTGGCTCATTAATTCGCACCCTGACTATGACCATTTGGGCGGTATGTTGCATATCTTGGAGAGCTTTGCCGTAACACAAGGATTCGCGGGGAACGGGGATGCTATGACTGGAACATTGCTTGAGGAATATGAGCGCATCGCTAGCCGCAATCCTCATCTTAGGCAACATGTATGGCGGGCCGGCGATGTTATTGGTTTGTGGGATGAAGAAGGTGGGGCAGGTGAGAGACCCGTTGAAGGCAATAACGTGTCTGGGCATAGAACCGCTACTGTGAGTCAAAACAGCCTTACCCTCGAGGTACTTTGGCCTCCGCAAGAGAGCCTTGGAGATGGCTTAGTTTCACAAGGCACAGGAAGCCATGACAGGGAGGGCATGTATAGTAACCTACTCAGCCAAGGCAAGGGGAAAAGTCAAGGCACGGCGATGGGGGCTGGTAAACAGAATATCTATACGGGCAACGACGCTTCCCTTGTGTTGCGATTAGTTTGGAAAGGCAGGGGCTTGGCGCTTTTGTGCGGAGATATAGGCAAGAAGGGACTGCGAGACCTCCTCGCGACAACAGCCCCCGAGGCCTTGCAGGCGGAGGTGCTCGTATTGCCTCACCACGGTTCCAAATCGAGTTTTTCCAAGGATTTGTATGAGGTGGTTCATCCCACCACGGCTCTCGTCAGTTGCGGTTATAAAAATGTTTGGGGATTTCCCCATGCGGATGTGCGTAAAGCGCTACAGGAGATGGAAAAGCCCCTCTATTCAACGGCTGAACACGGCATGGTGAAAGTGAGTTGGCCTGACAAAGAGGACAAGGGATTAGTGGAATTAACGCGGCCCTAGGGGTATGAACCCATGCGTTTTTGCTCTCGTTTTGTGTTTTTGCTTGTGTTCTTCTGAAAGCGGTATTCTAGTGTTTCTAAAAAAATAAGCGGAAAATTCCGTGAGGAACAGAGGGCAGGCTATTTCACAAGGCGGGCTTTTCGCAAGAAAAGAAAGAGCATGGAGGTAATGGGTTGGCTGAGGCGGGGGGCGCAGAGGGCGAAAAGGGCGAAATAGAGAACGGCGAAGGTGAGGCCGCTTGAAGCGATGCGCCAAAAGGCCGCCCCAAGACTGCTGGGGCTGGTGGCAAGGCCGATAAGA
>CAZYJQ010000065.1:0-8649 GCA_964647835.1 uncultured Desulfovibrio sp.
GAAAAAAGGAGCGCCCATGCCCAATGACCATGAAAATACAATTAGGGGAATCGCCACTGAGGCATTCCTTGATGGATATAGGCAAGCCGTGAATGATATTATTCATGTTTTTCTCCCCATGCTCGATGAGGTATCCGAAAAGGACCATGACAAAATCAAGATGCAGCTAAGTATGGCTTTTGATCATTCATTTCAAGCATATGTCAGAAGGGAAAATCCATAGACGCACCCCGCTGACCCACCTGCTTTCACTGGGAATCACATGCTTTTTTGATTTCCTAGGCTAACTGTTGCCAACCATATTCCTGCCTTTGCCCTAGCTGGACTCTTGCTCAAAGCCTGACGGGAATCTTGTCCAAGTCTCACGTCCACGCCTGACCCGAATTTGACCACACCCTAGCCGCCTCCCCAGCGCTACCCCTTCGCCTTCTGTGTTTTCTTCTATTCCATCCCCCATCGCCCTTACGCTTACACTTACGCCCACCATCCCCTGCAACGAATCTTGCTCCAGTGGCTCAATAGCGTAGACTTTTTCACTGGAGCCGTCTCAGCCCCTTCGCCAGCACATTTACAAGCCATGGTCTCAGCCTCTCTGGATGCTACTGGCGCCATTCAATTGCCCTGTGCCCTGCACTCCATGACAGAGCTATCTCGGGCTATGCATCTAAGAACTACCTTTAACTCAAAAAACACCTCAAAGACTCTTGAGCACCTCTTCATAACTTCCGTATGCTTTAGTTACCCATCAAAAAAACAGTGTATACAGCACCTCCAGAGGTGGGGGTGGGAGGGAGTTTACTAATTCCTCCAAACCCACTAGACTAGCTCAAAGGAAAGGCGGCCCATTTTATGCAACTGCCTAGGCAAGACGTCCAGGCAGGCCGTTTAGGCAAACAGTTTAGGCAGAACCTCCTGCCCATTAGCCTTCACTCTGAATCATTCCGCTAGCAGCGGTAACCCTCTAAATAAATAGTACAGTTACAGTATAATGCATAAACTTACCTCAATCGGCTTAAGGCAAATCCTCTACCTTTGCGCTACAGCCTGTATTTTTCTCTTCACCGCCCTTCTGCTCAACCATACTGCCGAGGCCAGCCACCCAAGCCTCACATCAGAAGCGGCCTTGATGGAAGTCGAAGCCCCATCTTCTCCGGCTAGCCCTGCGCCTAGCCCTGCGCCCCTGTCCGCCCTTGAAACGGCCCCCAGTGACCTTGGGGTAAGCCCACCTGAATCTATCCCCACCAAGGATCTTCCTTTTTTTGAAAGGGTTTATAAACGCGCCACAACGGCTTGGACTGATGGTCATTTCGACCTCTATGTTCCTCTCTACGCCTGGCACAACCGCTGGATGTACCACACAGGCGAAGGCAGTAAATTTAACGAAAACCCTTGGGGAGCAGGTTTTGGCAGGTCATACTATGACGAGGACGGGGATATGCACGGGCTGTTCGCCATGGGCTTTAAGGACTCAAACAAGCACTTTCAGCCTGTTTTAGGCTACGCCTATATTAAAAACTGGGAAATTGTCGATGATTTCCGTTTTGGCCTTGGCGTTGCCGCCGGCATCAGCGCGCGCCATGAGATGCTCTATATTCCCTTTCCTGCGGCTCTTCCCCTTGTTAGCCTAGAATATGCCAATTTTTCCATCCAAGCCACTTATATTCCCGAACGATATAACCACGGAAACGTTCTCTTTACTTGGGCCCGCTGGCATTTTGACTAGTTTTTTGGCAACGCTGGGCAATATCCAAGCCTTACCTTGCACACAATAACAAAAAGCCCTTCCTGCCACATGTCTCACAGACAGGGCAAGAAGGGCTTTATTCTGGCAACGAGTTAATTCTCGACTGTCTTACTCTGTAACAGGCTTATTCTGCAACAAACAAGCTAAAAATCACGACGCCTTAAACGCTCCGAAAAGCGATTGAGCAAAAGCAACGCTCGTGATGGCAAGCAGTAAAAGCAAGACAATGCGCCTAAACCGCCCTTCGTCCAAGTGCCTTATGAGACGACTGCCCAAGGCCATCCCCACCCCCAACGGCACAAGGAATAACACCATAAAAATAACAATTTGAGGTGTCATTAGGCCTTCGCGCCAATAAAACAATGAGGCCCAAACATCGGTAAAAAAGAAAAAAGCAATGAGCGAAGCGCGACTGACTGCCGTGCCCGCAGGCGTAGAAAGAAAGAAAAGGATAACAGGGGGGCCCCCGTTGGCTGATATGCCGTTGATAATGCCAGTAATAAAGCCAGTTCCAGCGGTTTTTGTTTTTGTGGGCTCTTTGACCTTAACCTTACCTCGCAAGAGCATAAGAGTCATAATGAGCACGATGGCGTTTATGCCCACCACAAGAGGCTTAACAGGCAACGAAACAACGGCGTAAACCCCCAAAGGCGACCCCACAAGAACACCAATGCTCAGCCAGCCAATGGCTCGCCAGTCAACTTGTTTGTATACAAAAGGCAAATGTCCCAAGCTTGCCATAATTTCCCATAATAAAATAACCGGGGTTACCTGCGCCGGGGGCAACACAAACAACAGCAGGACAACACAAATCATAGAAAATCCAAAGCCTGAAGCCCCGCGCACAATGCCCGCGAGAAAAACGGCGATTCCTATATAAACATACATCCACACGCCTAAGGAACCGTGGGTCTCAGCAAAAAAAGAAGAAAGCACGCTTTTCAACCTCCCTAGGCCTGCACGCCTACCACCGCAAAATATTATCTCTGATTAAAGACAGCTCGAATTCCTTGCAGCCATGAGCCCAGCGCTCTGTCTGCTCTACTTGTTGTATCTCGATCTTTTTTACAAAGAATCTCAAGGTAAGCCATGAAACATGAAAGGCCCGTCAGAAACGAGCCTTTCATGTTTTTTATCAAGGGAAATTAACAGCTCCTTAGACCTGCTCGCTGATCCCTGTCTGTAAGTCTTCGGCCTCGGGGTTAAATAGGCCATCGATCATCAGGGCGATGGCACCGTCTCCCGTAACGTTACAAGCCGTACCAAAGCTATCCTGCAGGGCAAAAATCGCCAGCAAAAGGGCAACGGATACATCGTTAAAGCCCAAGATGCTGATAACGATACCCAAAGAAGCCATGACCGTGCCTCCGGGAACGCCGGGAGCGCCAATGGCAAAAATACCAAGCAAGAAGGCGAACAAAATCATAGCCCCAAAGGTAGGCAAGGCGCCTGTCAAAAGATAGGCAATGGTCATACAAAACAAGGTTTCGGTTAAAACCGAACCACACAGGTGAATGGTGGCTCCCACGGGAATGATGAAGTCTACGGTGTCGCGAGACAAAACCTTTGATCTACGGGCGCAATCAAGAGCCACAGGCAAGGTGGCCGCGCTCGACATGGTTCCCACGGCGGTAAGGTAGGCAGGGCCATAATGGCGAAAAACCTCAATGGGATTGCGTTTGGACAAGAAGCCGCCAATACCATACAGCAAAAGCAACCAAACAAAGTGCCCGGCAATGGCGATGAGAATAACCTGAAGGAAGACAGGGAGCTGGGTTGTCAGGCTACCTGCGTAAGCCAATTGGGCAAAGGTGCCCGCGATGAAAAAAGGTAGCAGGGGGATAATAAATTTCGTGACCACCACCATCATGATGGACTCAAGCTCATTAAGCAAGGATTCCATGGTTTTCGACTTCGTCCAAAGGGTAACAATACCAAACATAATAGCTGTAACGAGGGCTGTCATAACGGGCATGAGGGGCGGGATATTGAGCTGAAAAAGAATATCCGGGGGACTTAGCAGGGCTTCTGTGGTGGTAGGAATATACAGCGAGGGAATGATGCTATAGCCAAGAAACATAGCAAAAAAAGCCGCGCCGACGGATGAAGCATAAGCAATGCCCACGGCAGTCATAAGCATCTTACTGGCGTTTTTTCCAAGGCGTGTAATAGAAGAAGCAATGAACCCGATAATAACTAAGGGGACAGCATAGAAAATAAACTGACCACAAATATGCTTAACAGAACCGACAATCTGCATGATTGCATTGGCGGTGTTGGAGATTTGACCATCCTCACCGACAGCCCCACGGGCAAAAAGGCCAATCAGAACACCCACCACAATGGCACCCAACAAAAAAAGAATAAGCCTGAAATTGTTTTTACGAGCCATACCCTGCTTCCTTTTGTATGCTATCAACGTTAACGAAATATGTGTAACCAGACCTTTTATTGCTACCTTAATTCCTCTCAAACGGCAAGACTTAGGGGACTTCCCCTTCCTTTGCCTCCCTTTTATCTGCCTTTATTAATTTCACAGCCTCAGCCGGGAACTCCCCATGACAAAAAAGTCTTGGGTACCTCCCACTTTTATGCCCTTCGCGGCAATATTGTTTATTTCCATATGGTTTTATCACTCAGCATTCCACCGCGCGGCGGTTTACTACTCCCCCACAAGTCAAAGCCATCAGCCAAAGTCCTCTACCCAAGCACGGTGGCCAAGCACGATGCCCAGGCCCCTTGTCATGGTCCTTGCTCAAGTCCCTTGCATAACGACTTCTCTGGGCTTTTTTCTGGACTAAACAGCAAACAGCCCCATAAAGGGGCTGTTTGGGGCTGTTCACTATAAAGAACATTCTACAAAAAAGCTAAAAACAAGGGCATCCTATGAGCAAGAAATGGCTCTATCCATAGGTGGCGCTTGTATTAAAAGCTATAGGTAATACCTGTTCCGATACTGTACTTCACGTCTTCGTTTACCATGGGGCTGTCAGTAATTTCCTCGTTGAGGAAAACGGCCTTGGTGTTCACAAAGGCGTCCCAATTTTCTGCGATTTCCACCTGCGCCTTCAACCCCACATAAGGAGAAATACCGCCGTCGGCCTTATAGCGCTTCAGGCCGCTCTTGCGCGACTCACGCGAGGAAACACCATAATAATAGTCGCTATAATCACTACTCGTCCAAACGCCCCCCACCGAAGGCACAAGAGCGAGACGCTTTAAAAAGATGGGATAATAATACCCGGCGTCCACCATGAAACCATCGTTTTTATCAAGAACATCGGCGCTGGCTTCAACCTGTATACCGCCGTAATCCTGCGTATGAAGACGATAAGCGGCTCCAAGCATCATGGTTGAATTACGGTCATCCAGTTTTTTCATGGCTCGACTGCTGCTATCGCTAGAATCAAAAGACTGAGGCAGGTAACTCGCGTTAACAGAAAACTCATGCATCCCGTCTGAATAGAGCTTTATGCCACCCGTAAACCCACGAATATAAAAACGGTCGTCTTCATAGTTAATGATGGGCAAGGGATACGCCTTGGCGTTGACCCCCTTATACTCAGAGGTCATAACCCCTGCTCCTGCTCCCAATTTTAAGGACATCGTATTAATAGTGGTCAGTTCATCAGCCTGAGCGGGTAAAGCCATAAGGCACAACATAAGCAAAGAGAGGAGAAAATGGCGAATGTTCATAAAAATCCTTTTTTACATAGCGAAAACAACTCGGTCTATACTAGCTATCTCTAGACTAAATGTAAAGATACTCTAGAATTATAAAAATACACCATCAAAAATCGCCTTTCCACATTCTTGTTAGTGCCATTATGTCCTCCCGCCGCACCAGCCCCTACGCCATTATCTCCCTCTCCGCAGGCATGTCTCATGAAAGCTCCCCATAAGCCTTTAAGGCAGTGCCCCTTCATCAGCATGCCCAGCACATGCTCGAGTCATGCCCTATATCTCTTAACTAAGAGACCGAAGCGTGTCCTTTCATGGCTTATGTTCAACTGATTTTCGTCCTTCCCAAGGGCTTCAAAAAACCCTATACTGCCGCGAGTATGCCAGTCGTTTCAAGCCCATAACAGTATACTTCTAGCTTCAAGAGTTTTTTCATGTCCAAGTTCGACAGTACTACCCCACATTCGCCCGCCCCTATCTCGTCAGTCCCAGACCTACCCCCTGCCGGCATTAATTCACCCCATAGTGCTTCCTCTGCGGGTCTCTCTGAGCAAAACACCGAAACGTTCCAACCTAAGCCTTCGTCGCCCAAAGAAAAGGCGGGCGAAAAAGCTATCTGGATCATCTATTTTCTCTTTTTCGTGGTCTGGCTTGGAGGCTATTGGCTTGGTCTAACTAATTATACTGCAGCGGTTGTGGGCCTTCCTGTGTGGTTCGCCATAAGTTGCCTCTGGTCCTTTGTAGGTGTTGTTTTGGCGTTGCTCTCTGTCAGCAGGCGGTTTTTCTCATGACTGCTACTCTCTTCTCCTCCAAATTCGCCCTCTACGCCACCGTCTGCGCCTACTTTTTTCTTATGCTCGGCATAGGCCTTTGGGCCAATAAAGCCAACAAACACCACGCAGACCAACACAGTGGTTTTATTGAAGAATACTTTTTAGCAGGCCGAAAACTAGGTGGTTTCACCTTGGCTATGTCTATTATTACCACCTATACAAGCGCCTCAAGTTTTATTGGCGGGCCGGGTATGGCTTATGCCGTTGGCCTTGGCTGGGTGCTTCTTGCCATGATACAGGTGCCAACGACTTTTTTAACGCTGGGGATTATGGGCAAACGCCTGTCACGGTTTAGCAAGACCACCGGAGCCGTGACCATAAGTGATTTTTTACGTCACCGTTACAAGTCTTCCTTTTTGGCTGTTATAACCAGCCTCTTCATGCTCATTTTTTTCATGGCGATTATGCTGGCCCAATTCATTGGCGGCGCCCGTGTTCTTGAGGCCACCACAGGGGCCCCTTACCAGGTGGGGCTTACCTTCTTTGCCATTACTGTCATTATTTATACGACCCTTGGGGGTTTTAGAGCTGTGGTGCTCACCGACCTCGTTCAAGGGTTCATTATGCTCTTTGCCGCCATGGCGGTTTTATGGGGCGTTATCGATGCTGGCGGCGGGCTGGAAAAGATTATGGCAACCCTCGCCACCATTGACCCGGGGTTAGTTTCCCCCACAGGCCCGGACAAGGCTATTCCCGTACCTTTCATGCTGTCCTTTTGGGTATTGGTGGGGCTTGGGGTTTTGGGGCTTCCTCAAACCGCCCAAAAATGCATGGCCTTCACTGATGAAAAGTCCTTACGTCAAGCCATGGTCATTGGCACCATCACCATTGGCTTTATTCTGCTTTGCACTCATTTGACAGGTGCCTTGGGCCGGGCTGTCATTCCTGACTTAGAGGCGGGCGACCTTATTATGCCTACCCTCATTGTCACCCTCATGCCTCCTTTCTTCGCCGGTCTTTTCATCGCGGGCGTGCTCGCCGCCATCATGTCCACCATCAGCAGTATGCTCATCATGTCTTCGGCAACCATTATTTGCGATATGTACATCGAATGGCGCCTTGACGGACAAAAAGATTTGGCGAACCAAACCTTTATCCGACGCATCAGCTTTGGCATAACGGCTTTTTTAGGGGTTATTGTCTTTTTCATGGCCCTTTCACCCCCTGACCTGCTCGTTTGGATAAATCTTTTTGCCTTTGGCGGGCTGGAAGCTGTCTTCCTCTGGCCAGTTGTTCTTGGCCTCTACTGGCGCAAAGCCAACACCGCAGGAGCCATAAGCTCTATTTTCGTTGGCGTTTTTGTCTTTCTGGGGCTCACCATCATCAAGCCCCCCTTGTGGAATATCCACCCCATTGTTCCAAGTCTGGCCCTGGCTGGCATGGCCTTTGCGCTGGTTACCTTCCTCACGACAAAAAGCAGCCTCCCGTGTCATAAACAACAGGAAACTGCTCATCTGTAAAACAGCCTTCCACCACTCCAGAAGAGGATACCCGTCGAGGGCACATCTTTTGAGGGTGCCACTCATCTAGGTCGTATACAGGACACTTATCGGGGTTCACCCATCAATTGTCACGCGCCTAGGCAGGTATCCATGTATAAGGCCTTCCCTATTACCAGCATCTTTCCTCGTTAGCTCCAGCCAGACTCCTAGCCCACAAGTTCCACAGACTCCACTTATTCCCCCGATTCAACAGACACCACAGATTCCACAGGCTCCATATGAATCGTCGTGCGAAAAACTTCGGGGCACTGGCCTCGGATAGCATCGCTTAATTCAACAGATTTTTCATGAGCTTCATGAACTGTTGTGGTAGCGGGCATACGGCAATGAAAACTCACCCGTCGCCCCTTATCCGTGTCCACAACCAAAAGCTTGTGACAGGCCGAAACATCGGCGTCACCTTCCACAATAGCATAAACCTTGGCTTCTATAGCCGCAATGACGCCCTCTGAAGGTTTCGTTAAAGCCGTGTATTCGCCCAAGGGTTCGATATGCGTAACAAGCACCATGTCGGGGTAGGCCTGTTGCACCTTTTTCTCAAAAAGCGTCACTTGCGCATGGGCTTTGCCGAGTGAGAGCGAGGGGGTAAACTCCACGTGTATCTCCACAAACTGCTTGCGTCCCCCCGTGTCATCAAAATCCAACACTTCCACAGCATGGGTTATGAGGCCATGCACAGCGGCTTCGCCTCGTAAAAAAGAGATAAGCCCGCCCGACAACTCTTCGGGACGCAAGGAAACACTGACCGTTGCTCGCTCAATAACCGCCTTGGTAGCGCCAGCGACCATTTCTCTCACCTTCTCAGCCTCTTCCATAAGGAGCGTTTTGGGAACGGTCACCTCCATATCCACAAAAACATCCGAACCGCTATGACGAATCCTAATATGTT
>CAZYJQ010000066.1:0-8630 GCA_964647835.1 uncultured Desulfovibrio sp.
GCTGTAAGCATAAAAGAACCCCCAGCATAGCTGGGGGTTTTCATTTACAATAAAGGGGAAAGCACCGCTTTCCCCTTTATAATTCTCTTGTTACGTATTTATTCTTGTACTCGCCAGCTTATTCGCCATTGGCGTCATACCAATGGGGCAAGAGGAGCTTCATTTGGCAGTTTCCGCCTTGCTCAGGCCCTTGGGACCCGCGCTTTTGCTGAACTCGAATGACCTGTTCGCCAATTTCAATCTGGTAGTCAATAATCTCACCCAGAAAAGACTTACGGGTCACTCGTCCGCCAATGCCGCCTTCATTGACAAACTCAATTTCAGACGGACGACTGGCTAAGGAAAGATACTCATGCTGATGCATGTTAACCGGAGGTTGAAACGCCTCGGGCAAGGGGTCCGCGCCAAGGACAGCATAAGAATCTCCGGTTTTTGCCACATCCAAAAAGTTCGACAACCCAATGAAGCTGAAAACGAACTTGTTGGCAGGATAATTATAGATATTCATGGGGGTGTCTATTTGTTGCACCACCCCAAGCTTCATCACCATAATAAGGTCTGAAAGAGCCATGGCCTCGGACTGGTCGTGCGTTACATACAAGATGGAAAAACCATATTGTTTCTGAAGATCCTTTATTTCAAAGCGCATTTCCTCACGCAAGTGGGGGTCAAGGCTGGACAAAGGTTCATCAAGAAGCATGACATCGGGGTTAATGGCAAGGGCGCGAGCCAGCGCCACCCGCTGTTTTCCACCGCCAGACAAGTCTTCGGGGCTTTTTTTCGCCACCTCAAGCAGGTTTGTGGAAGCAAGGGCTTCTTTGGTGCGTTTGTCAATTTCTGAAGAAGGCAATTTTCTAATGCGCAAGGGAAACGCCACGTTTTCATAAACAGACAAATGGGGCCAAACGGCAAAGGCTTGGAATACCATTCCAAAATCGCGTTTTTCAGGCGGAAGGTAATAGCCTTTGGCCTTGGAGGACAGGAGGCGGTCACCAACATAGATTTCACCTTCGTCAAGATCTTCAAATCCAGCTACCATGCGCAAGGTGGTTGTTTTTCCACAACCAGAAGGCCCGAGCATGGAAAAGCACTCGCCTTTACCGATTTCAAGGTTCAGCCTGTCTACCGCGGTTACCTTACCAAAACGTTTGGTGACATCGATAAGTTTTACGTATGACATGCCTTACCTCTTGTTATATTTGGCAGAGAACCAGTTAATAAGCATCTGCCCGGTTATAATTAAAATCAAGGCTACCCCGGCAAGGGCCGCCGAAACAACGGTTTCACCGTCTTCGTTGAGGGTATAAATGGCTACCCCAATGGTTCTTGTGGTCGGAGCATAGAGCATGATGGAAACCGTAAGTTCCCGCAGTGAAGGCAGGAAAATAAGGAAAAAGGCCGCCATCATTCCAGGCCGTACCAGCGGAATAACAATATCTTTAAGGGCCTGCCACATGGTTGCCCCACAAGCTCGTGCCGCCTCAACCAGTGAGTCGTGCACCTGTTCCAAAGCCGCGGAGTTGGCTCGCAAAGAAAAAGCCATGTAACGGGCGATGTAGGCCACCAGAATAATCCAGACGGTGTTGTAAAGGTTAATGCCAAACTTTCCGCTCCAAGCAAGGATAACACCAAGGGCGATAACGGAACCGGGAACAGAGAACGGCAACATGCCGAGGAATTCCAGAACCCCTTTACCACGAACTTTCATTTTGACGATGACGTAAGAAATCATCACACCGGCGAACATGGTTATAACAGCGGCTGAAAGCCCAAGGGTCAGACTGTTAAAGATAGCGTCACGGGTCAGCTTATGGTCAAACAAAATGAACCGATAGTTTTCAAGGGACAGGTTTTCCAAGGTGAAGGGCAAGCCATAGGTAGGCAGACCGCCAACAAGAAAGATAACCACCGTTGGCAAGACAATGGTAAACCCGATATAGGCCACGCAGAAAATCATGAGGGGAATACGCAGACCACGCAGTTTGAGCTCCATGGGTCTAAAGCTTTTTCCGGCAATAATCTGATAGCGCCCTTTACCTAGTATCTTGTTCTGCATCCAGATAATAAAGGCCGCGGACACAACCAGCACAGAGGCCAAAACTGTCCCCGTACGGATGGAGTCGAAACTTCCGGCGCTTTGGTGGATACGTTCATAAATAAGCGTGGGAATGTTAAAAATACCGTTTTCAATACCAAGCACCGCCACAGTTCCAAAGTGCGCCATGGAATAGAGCATGATAAGCAACGCTCCCGAAAGGATGCTCGGCATAACAAGGGGAATGGTTATCTTGCGAGTAATGGTGCCTAACCCCGCGCCGGAAATACGGGCGGATTCCTCAAGGGTGGGATCCATGCGTTCAAGGGCCCCGCAAACCTGAATGAAAACAAAGGGGAAAAGATACATAATTTCAACAAGAATAATCCCCGTATAGGAATAAATATTGAAAACAGGCCCTTCAAAGCCAAAAGTATCCATGAAAAAGCGGTTAATATAACCCGCCCTTGGCGAGAGGAGCATCTTCCAAGCAAGAGCCCCAATGAACGAAGGGAGCATGAAGGGAACCAGAAACATTCCTTTCATAAAGCGTTTATAGGGGATGTCCGTTCGGGTGACCAGCCAGGCGAAGAAAGTGCCTATGGTCGTGCTTCCGATGGTGGTGCCGATGGCGATGATAACGGAGTTCCACAGGGCCTGATAGGTGTCAGTTTGCTTAAGCACGTTGACAACGTCGGTGATGTTAAACTTGCCTTCGCTATCCCAAAAAGCGTTGAAAAATATAAGGATAACAGGGAAAGCCACAAAAACGACAAGAATCCCTATGGAAAGGGTCAAAATAATTTGGGCGGTGCCAAAACCACTGCCTTTTTTGAGGGCTGTGCTCATTATTCTACTACCTCCGCCATTTGACGCGCGTCAAACCAATGTAATTTTGCAAAAGCTATATCGCAGGTGTCGCCTTCATCAAAGACCAGATTATTATGGGTCGCATAATGTGTTAACAGCTCTGTCCGAATAAAAGCGCCATCGATTTCAATGAGATAGTCAATCATAGCACCCAAGAAGCTGGCTCGGCGAATGGTTCCCTTCAAAGCCTTATCAAGACTTCCCTCGGCTCCCAAAATCACGTCTGAGGGACGGCAAGCCCCAATCCATTCTTTGGCCTCGCCCACTGGCATTTCCCAAGGGACGGGCTGAGTGCCAGAGCCCGCGCACAAAGCCTCTTTCGTGCCGTTTACCTTTAAAAAGTTGGCCACGCCCATAAAGTTAAAGACAAACAAGTCTTTGGGTTGTTCGTAAATTTCCATGGGTGTACCAATCTGACGGATTTTACCCTTCGCGTCCATAATGGCCATGCGGTCGGAAATAGCTAAGGCGATTTCCTGGTCGTGGGTCACATAAAAAACCGTTATACCTAGGGTATTTTGAAGTTCTTTAATTTCAAAACGCATTTCTTCACGCAGGTTGGCGTCAAGGTTTGACAAGGGTTCGTCCAACAAAAGCAAAGATGGTTTCGCCACCAAGGCGCGAGCCAAGGCCACCCTTTGTTGTTGCCCGCCAGAAAGTTCCGAAGGAAGGCGATTTTCAAGCCCTTCCATGTTTACCAATGAAATGGCGCGCATGCTTTTCTCGCGCAATTCGTCAGCGGGCGCCTTTGCCAACTTCAGCGGATAGCCGACGTTTTGCAAAACCGTCATATGAGGCCAAACGGCGTAATCTTGAAAAACAACGCCAAGACCGCGACGGTCGGGGGGCACGCTTCCTTCGCCTGCGCTGGTGACAACCGTATCATCAAGGCGAATTTCTCCTGCGTCGGGTTCTTCAAACCCGGCAACAAGGCGTAAAAGCACTGTTTTACCGCAACCTGAGGGGCCAAGCAGAGTGAAACACTCGCCGTGCTCAACCTTCAAGGACAAGCCGTCAAGGACAGTGTTTTTGTCGTAGGATTTAGTAATATTATTCAAATTAATCGTAGCCATAGAAGTACTCTTTTCTCTACAGGCAAGAAATCAGGACACGAAATCCATACAGATTTTCCGTGTCCTGACTTCTGCGGGTTAAATAAATAATTAGCCCAGAACGTAATCAGTGACCTTATTTTTTACCCTGCATAATGCTGGTAAACTTTTTAATGGTCGCTTCTTTTTCGTTTTTAATGGCTGTGTAGTCAATGGGAATGGAGCGCTTTACGGCTTCCTCAATAGACTTAACAGGCAACCCTTCGTGCAGGGCAACGTCGCTACGTACGGGCAAGGTTCCTTCACGGGCAATAATTTGCTGGGCTTCTTTAGAAAGCAAGAAGTCTACAAATTTTTGAGCGGCAGGAAGGTTAGGGGTATCTTTAATAATGGCAACGGGGCTTGGAACCACAAGGATTTCTTCGGCAAAAGCATAGCCCAAGGGAGCGCCTTTTTTGATTTTGTCGAGGGTGATGTAGTCAACGGCGATGCAACCAACCAGTTCGCCGGAAGCTGTATCGTCAACAACCTGCCCGGCACCCTTGCCGATTTTACCTTTGTTGGCGGCGAGCTTGTCAACAAATTCCCAGCCAAACTGTTTTACCAGCAAGGAAATAGACATATAAGCCGTACCGGAAAGAGCGGGGTTGGCTATGCCAAAAGCGCCTTTAAAATCTTTTCCGTAAATATCATCCCACTTGGTGGGGGCGTCTTTAATAAAACGAGTGTTATACACTATACCTAAGGTTCCCAAACGAGCGGCGGTAAAACTGCCGTCATAGTCTTCAAAGGGGTTGATGAGTTCTTCAAAGTTGCTGGGGGTATAAGAATGAAGCATACCCTCGGCTTTCAGGTTATAAAAGTCAGGCACTTCGCTCGTCCATAAAACGTCAGCAAGAACCTTCCCGGACTGACGCTCGGCGGCGATTTTTGCCATGAGCTTACCAGCCCCGGCAGATTGATAATCAATGGTTACATCGGGGTGTTCTTTTTTAAAGGCATCATATAAAGCGCCAATAAGAGATTCTTTCATGGAGGTGTAAAGAATCATTTTTTCACTGGCTTGCGCCTGCACCCCTAGCCCCAAAGAAAAACAAACCGCCATAACCAGCGTTAAAAGCTTTTTATACATACATGTCTCCTGATGTTTAAGGTTGACAACATTAGCAATTAGGAATCATACCTGAAATGGCAGCCCAGGTAAAGAGATTTGCCTAGTCCACATTCACCTCAACCAATTGAATTAACGAGCAATCCAAAAGCAAGCTTAAAACATCGCCCAAAATAAACGGCAAGACGCCCAGGTCTTACTCAGCACACATATCTTTTTGTTGAATGCCCGGCACCCGCCCGAACTTGGTTGGAAACGCCTTTATTGCAAGAAGGCAGGAGCGAGCGCCTTTCCACTTCCATGGCACGCCACGATTTTCACCGAAAAAGACCTTCCTAGTCTTCTGCGTGAACAACCTCAATGAGGCGCTTCACCACCTCAAGGTCCGCCGGATAGTTAATATTGAAAAACGGCAGGGAATCTTCAGCGCCATACTCGATAAAAAATTGCTGTTCTTCAGGAACCACCATGCTCACCTTGAGCTTGTCGGCGTACAAAGATTCGAGAAAGTGCCCAGCCGCCCCCGGCTCATAAATCGCTACCAAAGCCTCTTTATGACCTGTTTCGGCCTGACGGTACGCCGTCATGAGCGTATTGGCAGGCGCCTCGGCGCGGGCCTTAAGGAGTTTACGCAAGATGGAAGCGTTCATAAAGGGCAAGTCGCACGATAAAACCAGCACCGCGTCACCGGGGAAGGCCGCCAACGCAGAAGCAATTCCCCCCACTGGCCCTTTTCGGGTAACTAAATCGGGGATGGAAGGATAGCCCTCGGCATTGCGCCCCACAACAGCAATGTTGTCTACGACCAGCCGCAAAACCCTCATACTACGATCTAAAAGGTCGGTTATTCCAATGTCCGAATGAATTTTAAGGTTGGCTTTGTCGTGACCAAGGCGGGAACTCAAGCCTCCAGCCAAAACAAGACCGCGAAGGGGCGGGAGCGTTGCGGGGGAACTCAGAGTATCCCCTTCTTCCATAGACTTATGAGGGGCCTTGGTCTGTTGTTTTACGCCAGCCTCGACGCTTATAGCGTCACTCATACCGTCGCTGAGACCAGCACTACGACCACCAGTACGACCCTGAACACAAGGGTCTGTATAACAAGGGCTGGTGCAACCTGTGTCAGGAGCATCAGCACGAGCACAGGCAGAATCACTCACAGGAATGCCGACAGAATCGTCCATAGAAGCACAAAGAGAAGACCCCGCATGCCCAGAATCACTGAAACAGGCAGAATCATCAGCCCCGTTGAAAAAGAGACCATCGCCCTTGTGCTTATTCATCATATATGCCGCATTTTCCTTGGCTAAATACGGTAAACCGTTGCTCTTGGGTTCGGGCAAAACCAATGAGGGTCACGCCCGCTTCCCGCGCCATGGCGATGGCCGCGGTGGTCACCGCCGAGCGGCTGACAATAACAGGAAATCCCGCGCGAATGGCCTTGGCGCAAAGACTGGAAGTCATACGAGCCGAAACAAGGAGCGCTTTATCCGACAAGGGGATACCATTTAAGACGCTCCACCCCGCCAACCTATCTACGCAGTTGTGACGACCGATGTCCTCAACCCGCGTGAGAAGAGCGCCGCTTTGCATAGCGTATACACCGGCTCGATGGAAACACCCCGTACACTCCCACAACCCTTCAGCTTCAATAAAAGCATCCATGGCCTCCAAAACATCCTTTGGCATCCACCGAAGCGGTGGGGGGGGCATGGGGTCTTTAATGGAGGAGCCAATGGTCACGCGATAGGTTTTTTCTGGTGAAATGCCAGACGACAAACCAGACGAAAAACCTGATGACAAACCCGATGCAACAGGAGACGAAAGCGGGCCGTCAGCGCCGCCCTGCTCCTCAACAGCCAAATGGATTTTTCGGGATAAAGATTGCTCGCCTGGGCATAAGTCCAGAAGCACATGCCCCACAACAAGGGGTTCAATGTCATTGGGATAAGCCCACAAAACCGCTTCGCCAGAACGGGCGTGACATTCCGGCTGGTCTTGTTCAACAAAATCATGACATTGCCATACAATAGCATAGGCCTCTTCCGGCGTGACGATATCGTCAAACCTTTCCCAAGCGTTTTCTCTATAGCGGGCAAAGGAGTGAGTGGACAAAAGAGAGGATGCGCAGGCAAGGGAAGAAAAAGACTCCCCCGTGCATGAAGGTTCTCTACAGAGGTCATCGCAAAAATCAATACCCTTCCCAGTTTCACAATCAGCACCAGTCCCTGAAGCAGAACCAGCTGTCTGGGATTTGCCAACAGGCGACACCCCGCCTGAACCAGACTTAGGAGCGGTCATTTAAGTTCCCCAAACAGACAAAGTAGGCCGTAAAAAGCCTTGTTTGCGACCGTAAATATCAAGGACAAGGGAGGCAAGGTCGTCCAAAACAGGAATAAAAACCCTGTCAAAAGCACGAAAGTCCGCCACCTTACAGTAACTTTTACAGTCATGACACACATGGAGCTGGAAGCCCGGCTCATCTTCTGAGATAAAGTAGTTATCCTTCTCCTCGCCCGAACTTAAGCAAAACGGGCACGCCATGCGGGTAGCCTTAAACTCGTGCAAGCAAAAAGAACAGGTATGCAACCTGAATCCTTCCACCTCAACCAACCGCCCCATGAGGGGCAAGCTGCCACAAATGGGACAATGCCCATGGCGCCAGATGGTTTCGCTGTCGTGGTGTTGCGCTAAAAGGCGTCCCGCGACTTTTACCGAAGGCAAGACGCAACTGGCGGCAATGAAGCTGAAAAAGTAGGAAGCGCCGGGATTTTCCTGTGCCCAATCATAAAAATAACTGCCCTTCTCAAGGGAGATAGGCTCTTTTATAACGGCTCGGCAAGCTTTTTCAAGGGAATAAGTACCACTGATGAAAGCGCTTTGAAGTTTATCGGCAAAACCTCGTAAATCCGGAGAAATGTCATTGACTGTATGAAAAATTTTTTGAGCGATTATGGGCAGACTGTTCACATCAAGGGGAAAATATTCACGCAAAACAATGGGCTCGCCTTGGGCATGGCGCGCAGGTGTTGTTAGGGCTAAATCCTGAGGGAGCTTGTGGATTTCACCAGTGCCAAAATCAATAGTATCTTCGGCGTCCAGTTGAATGCGACAGACCTCTGTCATGAGGGTGACGAGCTCTTTGGGTAAATAAGGCTTTTTATTAAGCTCGGCGATTTTTCTTTCAAGCTGCTTGCGCGCGAGGGTGGATTGGGAAAGTGCAGATTCTGTCATGGATACCATCCGTAAGAAGTAAATTATCTTTGTGTGGCGCATGCGCCCGCCAACACGGCGAAAAAGCCTGTGCCCCTTGCAGGAAGCACACTCAAAACAGGTCAAAACATATCATAAGTCAAAAAAAACACCTACGAAAAACAAAGGCATTTCCTCGTAATAGACTCATTGTGCACCCTGCCAAGGTTTTTTGGACTTTGGTCTAAAACGAACGTCGTCGCAAGCAAGCACAGGTAACAAACGTTTCATAAACTGCCTAACAATACCGCCAATAAACAATAATTATCCCCCGGCGTAGCCGGGGGTTTTTCATATGCGCCTGTAAGGC
>CAZYJQ010000067.1:0-8530 GCA_964647835.1 uncultured Desulfovibrio sp.
AATAGCCGGTATGACGGTGTATAATATCCAAATACCCAGCCCAAGTTTTACCATGAGTCCCCCAAAGCGCCCCAGAATTGTTCCCCAAGCGGCGCTCACGGCATTTTCAGTGGAACTTGCGTTAAGTATTTTCTCAACAAAAAAACAGCCCGCGAAAGCTCCGGCAAAGGCACCGGGAATGGCGCCAAATCCAAAGAAAAACGCCGCTCCTAAAATAGCCCCTATAAATCCGCCGATGATTCCCCCAAGCCCCCCCTTTGAACTGCCCCCGAAGCGTTTAGTACCGTAATAACCCGCGAAAAATTCCGCGACTTCGCCAATAACGGCTAAAAGAATTAGAGGAATAAAGAAGCCCAATGAAAAAAGAGCGGGAGCTTGCACAAAAAAAGCCCAAATCCCCGTGATAATAAGGATGAGCCATATGCCGGGTAACCCCACAAACAGTAATACTAAGGAAAGAACGAGCAGAAGAGAAACAAGCAGACCTAGAAAGTAAAGCACAGAACCCCCAGCATTATTTAAAGACATTATGTGAGAAAGCCGCATCATCAATAAAGGCGGTAAAAAGGAGAAAGTTACAAGAAAGAAAAGCTACTATGAGAGTATACGGTAGCTTACAAGAAAGAAAAACAAAAAATATATCCTGTAAAATTGGATAGTTATAAAAGAACAAGCACTTATTTTGCTTTTACCCCTTTTCAATTTGAAAAGAGGCATTACTATTCTTGTATCGTTAAGACAATTAAATTAACGATAACAAGTCTGTATAACAGGCTTTTTTTGTGATGGTTTTTCTAACCAGAACGATTATTAAAAAAATACTTTTTTGAAGTGGAGGATTACGCATTATGAAGCTTACACCCCTTAACGACCGTGTACTGGTCAAGCGCCTTGATAGTGAAGAAAAGACTGCTAGCGGTCTTTACATCCCCGACACCGCACAGGAAAAGCCTTCCAAAGGCCAAGTTGTAGCAGTTGGGCCAGGGAAGGCAACAGACGATGGCAAGGTTATCGCAATGACAGTTAAAGCAGGTGATTCCGTGCTATTCAGCAAATATGCTGGTACAGAAATCCAGATTGACGGCGTTGAGCACCTTGTGATGCGTGAAGACGACATTCTTGCTGTTATTTCCTAGTTTTTTTGCTTCCACAAATTTATTTGATGATACCTATTAGGAGGATATTCCATCATGGCTTCTAAGGAAATTCTTTTTGAAACAAAAGCTCGTGAACGCCTAGTTACTGGTGTTAACACCCTAGCTGACGCTGTTAAAGTAACTCTCGGCCCCAAAGGTCGTAACGTTCTTATCGAAAAATCATACGGCGCTCCCGTTATCACCAAAGACGGTGTTAGCGTTGCCAAAGAAATCGAACTTGCTGACAAGTTTGAAAACATGGGCGCTCAAATGGTTAAAGAAGTTGCCTCGAAAACCAGCGATATCGCCGGTGATGGTACAACTACCGCTACTGTTCTTGCTCAAGCTATTTACCGCGAAGGCGTAAAGCTCGTTGCCGCTGGCCGTAACCCCATGGCTGTTAAGCGTGGCGTTGACAAAGCCGTTGAGCAAATCGTTGCCGAACTTGCCAATCTTGCCAAACCTACCCGCGACCAAAAAGAAATCGCTCAGGTTGGTACCATCTCTGCTAACTCTGACAGCACCATCGGTAACATCATTGCCGAAGCTATGAGCAAAGTTGGCAAAGAAGGCGTTATCACCGTTGAAGAAGCCAAAGGCCTTGAAACAACCCTCGAAGTTGTTGAAGGTATGCAGTTCGACCGTGGCTACCTCTCCCCCTACTTTGTCACCAACCCTGACAAAATGCTCTGCGAAATGGATGAGCCCCTCATCCTTATCAACGAAAAGAAAATCTCCAACATGAAAGAAATGCTGCCTGTTCTCGAACAAGTAGTAAAGATGAACCGTCCCCTCGTTATTCTTGCTGAAGACGTTGACGGCGAAGCCCTTGCTACCCTTGTTCTGAACAAGCTCCGCGGTTCCCTTCAAGTTGTGGCTGTTAAGGCTCCTGGCTTTGGCGACCGCAGAAAAGCTATTCTTCAGGACATCGCCATCCTTACCGGTGGTACCGTTGTTTCTGACGACATGGGCATCAAACTTGAAAACTTGAGTGTTGCCGACCTTGGTAGCGCCAAGCGTATTGTTATCGACAAAGATAACACCACCGTTGTTGACGGCGCTGGCAAAGGCGAAGAAATTAAAGCCCGCGTTAACCAAATCCGCGCTCAAATCGACGAAACCTCTTCTGATTACGACCGTGAAAAACTTCAGGAACGCCTCGCAAAAATCGTTGGTGGCGTAGCTGTTATCCATGTTGGTGCAGCCACTGAAACCGAAATGAAAGAAAAGAAAGACCGCGTAGAAGATGCTCTTAACGCAACTCGCGCCGCTGTAGAAGAAGGCATCGTCCCTGGTGGCGGTACTGCTTACATCCGTGTTTGCTCCAGCCTTGATTCCATTAAGCCCGCTGATGACGACGAAGCTTCCGGCGTAGAAATCATTCGCCGCGCTATCGAAGAGCCCCTCCGTCAAATTTCTGCTAACGCTGGTTACGAAGGTTCCATCGTTGTAGAAAAAGTACGCGAAGGTAAAGATGGCTTTGGCTTCGACGCCGCCACCGGCGAATACGGCGATCTCATCAAAGCTGGTGTTATCGATCCTAAGAAAGTATCCCGTATCGCTCTGCAAAACGCTGCCTCCGTTGCTTCTCTCCTGCTCACAACCGAGTGCGCCATTGCTGAAAAGCCCGAACCTCAAGCTGATCCTATGCCTGGTGGCATGGGCGGCATGGGTGGAATGGGCGGCATGGGTGGAATGGGCGGCATGTACTAGCCCCAGACTTCCCTATACGTTCATAAAAAAGGTCTCTTCCGCAAGGAAGAGACCTTTTTAAATGTGATTCACCTCGTGCAACCTCTTTTTACTTGCGCATGATTCTAAGAATAGCCCGCTATACCTGTATGTCGTGCTAAGGTGTCCTCATGAGTCTTTAGGTAATCACCTAGCATACAAGGCCTTTCCACAGTATAAAATAGCAAAGTTATATCACAAAAACATGAGAGAAAATGGAGATTTAGTAGCTTTTGCCATGTTATTTCCTGAGAAACTGTCATCAGGTTTTTTCTGAATGACAGTGGTATACTCTCATCACCCTCACGCAGGTTATCTCTACACAGATCAGCTTTAAGCATAACATTGCATGAGGCTTGTAAAAGACAAAGGCATACTTGCCCACTGTGAGGGGACAAGTATGCCTTGAAAGGTTCTAGACGAGAGCCATATAGGGAGAAGTAAGGTTTTTTAAGGATAGTTTCAGGCCAGATGAAAGAATAGAAAATCTATAAATATGGATACACCACAGGCATGCCGTCAATGTTTCCACAGCGTAATATTTCGCCGTAAACACGGGATAGCAAGCCCTCGTTACTGACCTCTTGGGGTGAGGCTTGGGCGATAATCTCGCCCTGCTTTAAAACCAACACATCATCGCAAAACCATAAAATATGGTTAGGGTCGTGGCAACAAACAACAATGGTTACCCCACTATTCGCAATATGACTTAAAGAGCGCCAAACAAGGATCTGGTTACTGAAGTCGAGAGCCGAAGTTGGCTCGTCGAGGAGCATGAGGGGAGCTTCCTGAGCCAAGGCTCTGGCTATAAGGGTTAATTGCCGTTGCCCGCCGCTTAAACTGGTGTAAGAACGCTGGGCAAGGTTCTCTATGCCCATCTGTTCAATGGCGTAATCAACGACCTCATAGTCCCTTTGGGAAAGTCGTAAAAAGCCTTTCATCTTAGCATTACGGCCCATGCTCACGATTTCACGCACAGTGAAAGGAAACATAAGTTTATTTTCTTGAGGAACGTAGGAAATGAGTCTTGCCAAGCTCGCAGGCGACAAAGCATTGGTCTTTTTGCCCTCAACACGAATACTCCCCTGCTGAACCTTCAAAAAATTCATACAACACTTAAATAAAGTGCTCTTCCCTGCGCCGTTGGGGCCCATAAGCCCACATAAACTGCTCCTTGCTATGCTAAAAGACAGGTTATTGAGTACCGCATCTTTGCCGTAGGAAACACACAGCCCTTGAACCGTAAAGAAATCTGGTTCGCGTATTTGCCTCTCAGGGAGCGGTCTATGCATGGAAAGAGTTATACTTTTAGGAGCCAAAATACATCTCCCTTCCTTTGTTTCGGAGCAGCCAGAGCAAATAGGGCGCGCCCACCAGGGAGGTAATAATGGCAATGGGTATTTCAGAGCTTGCCAAGGTCCGGGCTATGGTGTCGCACAAAATCATATAAATTGCTCCCATGAGGCCCGCAGCGGGAATACTCACCCTATTATCAGGGCCAAGGAGCATGCGGGCGGCGTGGGGCATCATAAGCCCCACCCAAGCGATGATGCCCACCGTCGCCACACAGGTGGCGGAAGCTACCGTTGCGAGAAAGATAAGCATCAGGCGGTCACGAGCCGGGTGTATTCCCAAAGCGCGCGCTTCTTGATCTCCTAAGGAGAGTAAATTGAGTCGCCAGCTCATACAGCCTATGCCCAAAATGGCCGGAACCACCACCATCGCCATGACACCCACATCGGCCCATGTGGAATAATAAAATCCCCCCATCATCCAAAAGGTAATATCACGCAACTCGGTGTCCGTTGCCATATACTTCATAATGCCAAGCATGGCTGTAAACAAAGAGCCAATAATAATACCTGACAAAACGAGGGACATGGGGGGTGTTTCGCCGTGACTCTTTGCTATGGTGCAAGCGATGAGCACAGCCCCAAAAGCACAGACAAAGGCTGAAAGCTGGGTTGAGAAAAAAAGAGCGGGAAAAACAATGGCAAGGGCCGCGCCAAAGGCCGCGCCAGACGAAACGCCTAAGATAAAGGGTTCTACAAGAGGGTTGCGAAAACACCCTTGATAGGCCGCGCCAGCGCAAGAAAGGGCCATCCCGGACAAAACAGCCACACACAAACGAGGCGCGCGAATATCCCAAACAATCACCTCATGCATGCGGGGGATTGGATTCGCAAAGGGTATGTTGAACAGGCGCGTTAGAAAAACACGCAAGGCATCGAAAGCCGTAATGTCATATTTACCCACCACGAGCGAAAAAACCATAGCTACCAACAAGGTAATGAGCAACAAAAACATGGCTATGGATAGACGCATAAACTTTCCTCAAGGAAGCGGTGTTTTTTCATACTGTAATTTTGATTCAACAAACAAAAGACTCACGGGACAATCCGTTTTGCCATAGGGGACGTTGATTAGAGAGGACATTTCACAAAAAATCGTGCCACATGGCCTGCCTCTATTTCGCACTACCCAACAATCTCTAACAATCTCTAAAATTACCTGTCATTACCCAGCATTGTCCGGCATAGTGTTGCGCTATCTTTCGTTTACTAGCAACGACTTGATGCCAGACATATCTAAAAATCGCTCTCAACAGTCCAGTCAAGAAATTGCTTGGAGCGTACCTGCTCTGCCAGAGCTTTATCAATGCCATAGGCCTTCATATAGAGTTCAAGGGCGTATTCGTGTACCTTCATATCTTCAAAAAGTTGTGGGTAGGCGGCCTTGGCGATAATGAGCATATCAAGGGGATATTCAAGCCTTCGCGCGCAGTTTTTAGGCGTATAGGGCAAGGAGTACACTCTTTTATCCTGAATGGCGCGTAATTCTCCCAAGCTCGCGTAATAGTCAGCATCGAACAGTTCCGAGGCAGGATGATAACCATTAAAGGTGGGCAAAACAATAACATCAGGGTCGAGGGCATAGACTTGTTCGGCGCTTAAGGGAACACCGGAACCATGACCTCGAAAAGCGTTATCAGCCTTAGCCACAGATTCGACCATATACGACTCAGGAGTATCGAGGCCATGTGCGGTTCCAGCGGCCCCCTGCTTACGAGCCTTTGAACTCAAACCAAAATATAGCAGTCTGGCCTTATGTTCTTTGTCAATTGCCCCTGTCCGCTCACGAATGAGGGTTTCCATACCTCCAAGCCATTGAATAAGTTCCTTGCTTCCGTCAGGCTTATTAAAGACACTATCGATAACAGCGGCTTCTTGGGCAAGGGTGGAAAGATCGGAATTCTTAAACCACGAAGGAGCGTAAAGTACCACCAAGGGAAGACCAAGGGCCTCTATGGTGGCGATACTTTTTTTAACAACGGCCTTGTCAGCCGCCCCTATGGTACAATCCCCAACACGTAAAATGACAACATCGGGATTTTTAGCAGCCAGCGTCTCAAAATCCAAGCCAATTCCCTGACGAGACGTAATGCAATCCAACTCATCAAGCCACGGGTGAATAATCCGCATGGGACTTGCCCCCCAATGTTCGGTATCTTCGCCCGAAACCGAGGGGAAAGAATACGGCGTGTGCAGTTTTAACGCCCAAGAACCAATGACCTTAACTTTCTCAATGACCCCAAGGTGCGTCATAATGGCTTCGACAAAACCGTCATCAATGGTGGCAACGCTTGTAATGTGGCTGGGAATGGTTACTTGAACCCCACGCATATCCTGAATGGTTCTTGTCTGGGCAAAAGCCGAGGGTGTGAAGAGAGCAACCATAAGCACAAGGCAAAGCAAAAACGATTTTTTATTCATAATGACGACCAGCACCCTTAGTCTAAAACACGTGAAAAATGCGGAACACAATCTAAACAAAGTTTTTGCCCTTTGATAAGGCGCATCATATGTTCAGCCGTAAATTCACCGCAAGAATCACAGGTTATCGAAGGCGAAATAATGGCTTCGGGCAAATCTGGATAAGGAACCTCAACAAGTTTACAGCATTTTTCAGCCGATTCAGTGAGAAACAAATGCATTTTTTCATCCCGACTTAAGTCAAGGGATTGTTCGGGGTTTTTCCACATTACCCTGCACGCTCTTTTGCTGGGTCTATGGAGAAAGGTCATGGCGTTTTTACCCCGTAAGCGTAATAAAAGATTGCCCTTCCCCATGGAACAGCCAAGAAGAACTTGCGCGGCGTCTATGCCGCAAGCGTCTGTTTCCACGATACAAACAATTTCTTCGTCATTGGAACGATCGGTAATGCCTAAAAAGGCCGCCCCTTCAAGGGTCAGCCTATATCCAATGGCTAATCCCGGACAGGCGTGCCCATGAAAAAGCACCGTTGTATCCCATAGTTCTGCGCTCCCTTGCATACTTCCTCCGTGTCATTATTTATAAATAAGTAACACTTAGCCTGTTCACTTGCAAGAAACTTGGTCGGTGCCTTCGCGAGAGGTACAATGTGATACTGTACATGCCAGTATAGTGGCTGCGATTTTAATTTCTATGTATTTTCTCAGACTATGCACTATTTTCAATGGCAATGACTTGTTGAAAGGCCAAGACTAGCCTATAGAACATGGCATCATAACGAGACGAACAGAAAACCGCACGAACGGGCAAACACAATGATAAACGATTATTATACCATTATATTAGGCGCTGGAGCCTCTGGTCTTGCCTGCGCTAGCATGGCGGCGCAAGCTGGCTCTGTCCTTTTGTTGGACCATGGTCAAAAAAGCGCTTGTAAAGTTGACATAGCGGGCGGCGGAAAAGCGAATTTTACTAATCGACACGTAAAAATAGATGATTTTCATACGTCCAACCAACGTTTTTGCCTTTCAGCTTTATCAAGATTCACGCCAGAAAATTGTCTGACCTGGCTGGATAACCACAAAATTCAGTACGAAGAACGCGAACATGGTCAAATTTTTTGTTCCCGTTCAGCCAAAGATTTTTCACGCGCCCTGCGCTCATCCTGTCTTGCTGACGATGCATGCACTACCCTTCTTGAAACCACTATTCAAAGAGCGCAAAAAGTTGAAGACGCCTTTGTGGTGAACACAAGTAAGGAGGATTTTAGCGCTAAGAACCTTGTTATTGCCCTTGGTTCTCCGGCTTTTCCACAAGCAGGAGCCACCTCGCTGGGAGCGCACCTTGCCAAGCAGTTCGGTCATTCCGTCCTGCCCTTTCAGCCAGCCCTCGTGGGGCTCGTTTCGGAAGAATGGGGGAATGGAGACCTTGCGGGCATGAGCCTGTCTGTTCAAATGCGTGTCTCTCTCGCCAAAGGGAAAAAACGTGTTATGACGGACTTTCCCGCACCACTGCCCCTGCTTTTTACTCACACAGGTATAAGCGGCCCGGCAGTCTTACAAGCATCTCTGCTTTGGGAGGAAGGCTTTCCCATTACCATTAACTTCCTGCCTAACCTGTCCCTTGAAAGTTTTCTCCAAGAAGCCCAGCAAGGTAAATTGCTCCTTGCCAACGCCCTCAAACAGCTCTTTCCTGAACGTTTTGGCCAATGGCTTTTGTCGACTCTGGATATCCCCAATGGACGAGTGGCTGAACTTGCCAAGAAAAACCGCCAGCGCTTATGCAAAACCGTTCATGAATACACCTTTATCCCCCAAGGTACTGAAGGTTTTAAGAAAGCGGAAGTTGCCAAAGGCGGCGTTGATACAAGTCAGGTTTCTTCAAAAACCT
>CAZYJQ010000068.1:0-8480 GCA_964647835.1 uncultured Desulfovibrio sp.
TTGCCATTCACCCCGTTGCCGGTCGTATGCCCGGTCACATGAACGTGCTCCTTGCTGAAGCTAACGTTGAATACGAAAAGCTTCTGGAAATGGACACCGTGAACCCCATGTTTAAAGACACTGACGTAGTCATTGTCGTGGGTGCCAACGACGTTGTGAACCCTGCCGCCATGGAAGCCGAAGGCACCCCCATTTACGGCATGCCTATCCTGACCATTAACGATGCGAAGCACATCATCATTTGTAACTTTGACACCAAGCCCGGTTATGCTGGCGTTGATAACCCCCTCTATACCAGTGACAAAGTAACCATGATGCTGGGCGACGCTTCCCAGACTGTTCAGCAGCTTATGGATGACATGGCTGTTGCCAAGGCTGGCGGCGGTGCCGCTCCTGCTGGTGGCGACAATCTCCCCGCCATCCTCCAAGGCGCCAAAAAAGCCATCATCGTTCCCGGTTATGGTATGGCCCTTGCCCAAGCACAGCAGAAAGTAAAGCAACTTGCCGACACCCTCGAGGGCAAAGGCGTTGAAGTTGACTTTGCCATTCACCCCGTTGCCGGACGTATGCCCGGGCACATGAACGTACTCCTTGCCGAAGCTAACGTTGAATACGAAAAGCTTCTGGAAATGGATACCGTCAACCCCATGTTTAAAGACACTGACGTAGTCATTGTCGTGGGCGCTAACGACGTTGTGAACCCTGCCGCCATGGAAGCCGAAGGCACCCCCATTTATGGTATGCCTATCTTGACCATTAACGATGCGAAGCACATCATCATTTGTAACTTTGATACCAAGCCTGGTTATGCTGGCGTTGATAACCCCCTCTATACCAGCGACAAAGTGACCATGAAACTTGGTGATGCGGCTCAAACCGTTCAGGAACTCATTGACGCTTGCTCTGCCCCCCTTGGCGGCGCTGGCGCAGCCCCTGCGGCTGGTGGTAACGACTTAGCCGCCCTTGTTCAAAGTGCCAAAAAAGTTATCATCGTTCCCGGTTACGGTATGGCCCTTGCCCAAGCACAGCAGAAAGTAAAGCAACTTGCCGACACCCTCGAGGGCAAAGGCGCACAAGTTGACTTTGCCATCCACCCCGTTGCCGGACGTATGCCCGGTCACATGAACGTTCTCCTCGCCGAAGCCAACGTTGAATACGAAAAGCTTCTGGAAATGGATACCGTCAACCCCATGTTCCCAGAGACCGACCTTGTTATCATCATTGGTGCTAACGACGTTGTGAACCCTGCCGCCATGGAAGCCGAAGGCACCCCCATTTATGGCATGCCTATCCTGCGTGCTGACGAAGCCAAGAACGTTATTGTGTGTAACTTCGACACCAAACCCGGCTATGCTGGCGTTGACAACCCTCTGTATGAGATGGATAAAACCATCATGATGCTGGGTGACGCTGGTGAAACCGTTCAGGACATCATCAACGCAAGCTCTGCCCCTCTGGGCGCTGGCGCTGGTCAAGCCGCTGCCCCTGCAGCCGGTGGTTCTGATGTTGCCAACATCGTAGGCAACGCGAAAAAGGTGATCATTGTTCCCGGTTACGGTATGGCCCTTGCCCAAGCGCAACAAAAAGTAAAACAGCTTGCTGATACTTTTGAAGCCAAAGGCGCGGAAGTGGATTTTGCCATCCACCCCGTTGCTGGTCGTATGCCCGGGCACATGAACGTGCTCCTTGCCGAAGCTAACGTAGACTACGAAAAGCTTCTGGAAATGGACACCGTGAACCCCATGTTCCCCAACACCGACCTTGTTGTTGTTATTGGCGCGAACGACGTTGTTAACCCCGCCGCCATGGAAGCCGAAGGCACCCCCATTTATGGAATGCCTATCCTGCGCGCTGACGAAGCCAAAGCTGTTGTTGTCTGCAACTTTGACGACAAGCCCGGTTATGCTGGCGTTGACAACCCCCTCTACACCATGGATAAAACCATTATGATGCTTGGCGACGCCGCTGAAACAGTGGACGAGCTCATCAAAATGGCGAAGTAATTCGTCCCTGGAATACAATAAAAAAAGGCGTACCTCGGTACGCCTTTTTTGTGGGTTGTGCAGTGTTACGGAGCCTTTTCCCCCGTCAAATCCGTATGGAGAAGAGCCTCCCTCGAGCTTTAAGGGCAAATAGAGGTATTAAGGAACCCGAGTTTCGTTTTGACCGCCCATCTGCTCTGCCTGTAGCAGTATACACCAGCTGTTACCCATATTTCGCATCGGGCAATACGCTGGGATTTATTAATGCAAAGTCTTCATATCCCGTATACACAACCTCAAAGGCGTGTAGATTATCTTCGCTCTCCTCCACCCCTGCAAGCTCCGCGGTTTGCTGAAGGGACTTAAGGAGCCCGCGTTGCTCTGCAAAAATGAGTTCACTATATGAAGCAAGTCTATGGGCTTTGGTTAGTATAGCTTCTGCCAAATCATAGGCAGGTATGTGGCGCCCAGCAGCCAATTCCTCCACCAAAGCAACGGCCTCTTTTCGCAGATGTTCTTGAGTTAAGATGAAAGCGACTAAACCATTTCTCGCAAGCGCCTCTGAGCCACATAAAATTCGCGCTCCCGCCTCCTGCATTGGCCAAGTATTTGCCTCACAAGACGAATAGCAAGCATTGAATTGTTTTATGGCTTCGTCCGCTTTTTCGCGTATTTCTTGTTCCTTCAGACCAAGAATCACGTGAAAGTTATTTATTGGAGCTGCTGGGACGGGGGCGGCCTTTTCCCATAAAGCGACCAGAGGGGCCAGATAGGTATCGAACTGGTTGAGCGCAAGAACGCGATGGGAACCATCCCCATACTCCACATGCCCACCGTCGCCATACCATTGTAAAGCACGAATCCCCGAATCAACACTAAATACAACTTCACGGGCGATCCCATCCACTACGATTATGTTATCCGCAGGAACCACGCTTACATTTTTTTTCATAGGCTTCCTATATCTTCACGAGGTAACACAGGGCAAGATAGGGCGTAAGCTTATCCTCGGGAGCTACCGTAAAACTTCCGCTATGCGTATGAGACTGCCCTCCTCCTGTATATGAAGTCCAAGAAAAATTAGCAAAACTCTTGCTCGAAGGCTCTCCCAAACAAACATACCTTGAAGGACTGGTCCCATATAAAGTATGCCCCATACTATGCGTATGCGAAGGTATTTGCTCGATAGTTAATGTAGTTGGGGAAATTTCTACCTCATGTTCACTTGCCTCCTCCCCACCAGTTTGCCCTGGTAAGAATTTCGCTCCGCTCCCCATAATAAAGCGGTCTCGCAAGTCTGGTGTTTCTATCATTCCGCCAAGGGAAGATGAAAAGTAGGTTTTCCCATCACACAGGGCATACCCCGTATCAACCTGACGCGTTACCGGATCAATGGGATGCGGGCCTTCCATATCACCAGAAAAGGCGATGATGGTGCCTACCAGTAGACTGCTCCCCTTCTGTCCAACCCCACCGCAAAACTTTTGTATAAGCCTCTTAACTGTCGCCTCCAGTGTGGCCTTATAGGCCTCAAAGCGCTTTATTATTCCAGGTTTCATTGCTCCCCCATAGAGTTTTGTATTGTTTACCCATCCGTTTTATTCTTTGCGAACCTGTCCATTGCCTGACCTGCCCTGTGTCCTTAGCTCACGGCCTGCAAGGGACAGACGCTGCCCAGCGCGTATCCCCAGATACTGTCCTTGCCATGCCTTACCATGCCTTACCATGCCTTACTATGTCTGGCCTACCTGCACACATCGCCCTATTCTAGGCCGTCTGGTTGGGATGCAGTTCTTCTGGTGGGCGAGTATTCCCTAAGACCAGAGCGTGGCAGACACTGCCTTTGGACAAGGGGAAAAGAAGGCGTATGGTATTTGATGTGCCATCAATCTCTGGCAGTTCTTCATACTGAGCAATGGAATCACCTTGTTCCTCGTCCTGCACCCCGACGACACCCCCCGTTGGGTAGCACAATACGCCGTCAACACTAAACACCAGCATATTGCACCCGGTCACATAATAGACAGGCAGAACCAGCACATCACCGACTTCCATATTCTTATCTACTGCCCAAGTACCAGCGATATTCGTGGTCTTTATCAACACTGTTTCCAAGTCATCCTGCTTCTCCAGCCGTAAGGCAGCCGCCTCAGCTCTCTGGCAAAACCCTTCCATACGAGCCAAGACATCAGCGATATCCATGCCCACATTCTCTGAATAAGGCGGCACTTTGACTGCCCTCTCCAAATCATAGGCCAACTGCTGTACCTGCATGGTGAGTATGTCGAACTGAGTTTCCAATGTTTCAGCATGCAACTTACCCCCATTTTCAAGGTTCATCTGCTGAACAAGGGGTAACCTGCGAACCACCGTCAGTATGTGCCCTTTCTCAAGGGCCTGAGCGTCAGCATCTTCTGGGTACACAAGGCAAGGCTCGTTCAAGGGAATGTTTTCCACCCTGTATCCCACCCTCAGGGGCTTAATAACAGCGCTGTCTTTTGTATTTTCCGTTGTTACATAGACTTCCACATGGGACTCAGCCAAAAGAGGAAACGGTAACGGGAACCTCCGTGTTACTCCGTTTCCCTTGTAAGCCACCCGTGTAGTTATCGACTCAATGGTCATCCTCTCCCCCCCTCTTCTTACTTCTTTTTGGCGAATTATTTCACCCGCTGGAACAGCTTCCCCACGTCAGTAGGATTGCGTAACCCAGCCCTTCATTCCGCTTGGCTTTGACCGTTGCTCAGCGGCATAATGGGCTATCGCCTGCTTATGGAATTAAGCCCGCCTAACAACGATTGAGTCTTGTCATCTTTATGGGAAAGAGCATTTCGCTGAATTTTCAACAACCCTTGACGGTTACCCGCCGTATCCATGACGGCCTGTTGTCGCCAAGCTTCAAGGGCCGCGTTGTGGCGTATTTGCGCGTTATCATGGGCGGCCTCCTCAGCCCCTTCCGCCAGAAGGCTCTCCATGCTTCCGCTATCAAGCTCAAACCCGCTTGCCGCTAACATCGAAGCCCTTTCACCCTGCTCCCTCGCCGCTTTCCGGCGCTGTTTTTCTGCCTCTGCCTCCCCCTGGGCCAAGGTCACCTTCATTTGCTCCCGCGCGGCATTTTTATTGTATTCTTCCTGCAACATACGATGCCGCAATTCTTCACGCTGAGCTCTGGAATTCGCATCCAGAGAATTCACTCGTGATGCCGTTGAAAAAGCCGTCATGGCAATGGAAGCTATCTGCTTAGCTACTCCACACATAGGGTTCTCCTCGCTTCAAAAAATATTTCTGCCCCCACCCTAATGGGCTTGGAATCAATAACAAATCCACACCATCGTAAAAAGCGCAAGGCGAGGACATTTTCGCCATGGACATAATTTATCAAGAGTGGAAACAAATAATGCATCAAATCAATAAAGCAGCGTGATTTTTTGCCTATAAAGCCTTTCCATTCCTCCATGGCGTTCGTTCCCACCATCCAAGGCATCCCTACTGTTCCCAGAAGGGAATCCATGGGCGCCACCCCCCATATGACGATGGGCTTTTTATCCACCTCAATGCACCAACAAGCCACAGAACGTTCATAAGAAACTTCAAGAGCTGATAGCAAATTCTCACCCATGGCGGCGGATAATTCCACCCTGTCGCTTGCCCTCAAGCTTTTCGCAAGGACAGGCAAATGGTCTGCATGAGCCTTAACAATCTGTATTGTCATTCTTTTCTGCCTCCTCTCCCGTTGTTGTTTTTAAGGGAGCCAACCCCCATTGTTATCTCCTTGTTGCCTCCACGTTGCCTGCCCATGTCCTATCAAATCTAGCGCACGCTAAATTCAGGAGAAATAGCCAGTACCGCCATGGGTAAAGGATCGTCGGAACGGATGCAGACAGTGCCAGCCGAAGAGCTTCCTCCACGCACTACAACCCTTTGGGAGCCTGAAAAAAATCTCGATTTTTCACCTATATCTGCCCCCCTCCGAGAGGAAAGTGATTCCATGCGTGAAAAGTCCGTTCCCACTTTGGCGGTAACCGTGTTTTGGAACAAAAGGTTCACCGCGTATATGGTTTTTTTACGACCAACACTGGCTCCCCCTTGTCCGTCAACAATTTCAATGGGCATTGTTTCAAGGTCGGCCTCATAGGGAAGCCCCACGGTTACGGTCGTGCTATGGGCATTAAGCTCGATACGCCCCTCAACCACCTTTTGCCTGGGTAAAACAGCCCCATCTGCCAAAATGGCGACCTCTTTCCCCTCAAAGATATCTAGACCGCCTAGAGTTTTAACGGGATCTCCCTGGTACTGCATGGCGCAATCCATATATATGGCATTGTCTAATCGCTCTTTGGGGGTTTTCGACATGAGCTCAAGGGTCCAACTGCTTTCCCCTCGTTCAACAATGGCGAAAAGCATATCTTCCTGCCCTGTGGGTATGGAGGTCACCGCCTTAAACTTTCCCTGGGTTTCATGCCTGTGCCAAGCGTAAACCTCATGCTCGGACTGAAAAGTCATGCCCAATAAAACACCGTCGTCGCGCACAACCCAAACGATGGAGTCGGGCGAGGCCTGATACGTCCAATCCACAATGCGATTTTCTTCGAATAAGTGCCGCGCCAATATGGTTCTGTCGGTTCCACCGTAGGAATCGGATCCAAAATCATATTTAAGGTCGCGGATTTCTTGTCCGGAACGTGTAACATGAAGGATTGAGTTACCAATGACCAAAGCCCGTAAGGGAGCGCTGCCCCTATAGCTTTGCGGAGTAACACGAGCCGACAAGGCAGAAAACGGCCCTTCGGACGAAGAGAGTTCCCACTCAACCCCTTCGCCGCCCAAAATGAGCGAACGTAAGGATATCAGCCAGTTCATACGCGACACCTCACTACTGGCAATGGTCAACTCAATGGCATCATCAGCCCGCACGGGGACACTGCTCGAAAAGTTATCGTAGGCTCCCGAACGCGATAAGAAGAGTGTCTGGGGACGTTTGGGCGTTGAAGCAAAAATCAACCGCTGTTCAAAAAAACCGACCAGCGAGGGGTAGTCCTTTTCAGGAAACGGGTCTGCCCAGCGTGGCGGCGTCTCTGTGGTCACCGGGCTGATATTATAATCCTTGTACTCTGTCTCCCCCGTGGTGAAAAGATAGCCCGTTGTACCACCAAAGGAGCCTTTGTAGACGCGGTATTCATCAGCCCCGTCCACCGCAGCCCAAGTGAGATGAACATAGTCGCCCGCCTGCCAGTTATTGCTCGCCGGACCGAGAAGTTCAACTTTCTCAGCCGCGGCGCTCTCTTTCCCGTCTTTATCAACAGCTGTTACCGTATAGGTATAAGGCGTGATGAGGATTGCCCTAGAAACAGCGCCATTAGACATCTTGGCCTCGTTCTTAAACACTCCCATCACCCCATCGGGCGAAGCGACGGGACAGGCGAAACTCATCACTTCAAACTCCCATGTATAATGCGAAAGCCGCTTTAACTTATACGGCGCCACATCAGGGCAAGCGAGGAAAAGCACATCGCCGCTCTGTACAAAGGAAATCTGCCTGGCCTTCCACAATGAATAAGGCGTGGGAAGCTCTAAGATTGTGTTATCTTTATCCAGAATAAACCCTGTTGGGGTGGCTATTCGTAGCCACTTTTCACCAAAAACAAGACAATAGGTCTGTTCATTATTGAAAATGAAAGGGATAAGCCGGCCTTCTCCCGGCAACACATCTAAGAGTTTAAACCCTGAGCGTTTAACCGCTCCGCCATGGGGTTGAACAACGAAGTTCGACAATTTTTTGCAACCGTGGGCATACTTTCCAAAATCAACACGGGCAGAAAGACTTGGAGCCAACTCTCCCGCCGTAAAAGAACCTTGTAAAGTTTGCATAGCTACCCCCTCGCCATATCCCACACACAGGGTGCTTTTTTAGGTTGCATGCTCACGGCGTCAGCTATAATGCCGCGCTCCAGAGCGCTCTTTTGGCACTCAAGACAAAACTTTTGGCGGCTCACATCATTGACATAGGCCGTGGAAAGCTCCGCCGCCAAACCCCAAACAACGATATCCGCGAAATAGGCTGGCCACACCGTAGGATCTTGCGCCCGAAATACATATTGCAAACGGGCATTTCCTTCATCGCAACACAAAAAACGTCCCCTCACAACAAAAGGAAGCTGGTGATGCACACCGCCCCCCATGAGGCGAATGGGTTTCAAACAATCCACGGGTAACTGATAGGCATGGGCAAATTGCCCTTCCTCCATCCGCTCGCTCTCTTTCGCCAATCCCAAGTCGGCCTCAGTCATGGCAAAGCCCCAAGCATGCGAAGATAACGCCATATCCCGCACGTGTGGGAAGAAAGTATTACATAGTGTGGCAAGGCGACTCTCTTCGCCCACACTGCTTATGGAAGAAAGCTCGTTGCCGCCCAATCGGGACAAGGCTAAGTTATATATGGTAAACGTTGAATACACGGTTTCCCCCTTTGTACCGATTTATTCTTGATGCATAAGATAT
>CAZYJQ010000069.1:0-8162 GCA_964647835.1 uncultured Desulfovibrio sp.
GCACTATGCCCCAGAATAAAAATGTCGGATTTGTGACATTTTGAACAATTATAATCATTTTCTGCACAAGCGTTTTTAAACGGCGGGAATTTTAACAAAATCCACGGCGCAATTACAGTTTTTCAACAATACCCTTTCTCAGCAACATACCGATAAAGTTGCACAACTTATCAAAGTCCAACTCAACGCCGCGCTCATTAAAGTGAAAGTAGACACCATCCACATCAATGGCGGGAAAGTCCTCTATACCAGAGCGGGCAAGGTGGTTGCCCCCAAAGTTCGAAATACCACTAGCGTTGACCTTCATCGCCTTAATGGCTTCGTCAAGGGCTTTCTCCTCACGCAGGCAACGTTCTCTATCGTTATCCAAAACACAAATAACGGGGCGATGATCCATTGAAGTCCTCCGTAACTTAAGAATATCTCATTTATTTTAAGTGAAAAAACATGACAAGCAATACGCTACGTAACCGATATAGAAAGGTTTATTCACTGTGAGACAGACACTAGCGTAATTTATTATAAAAAAATGTAGATTAAACGACAGTCATTTCTTTATTCTGTGAATAAAAGAACAATTACAAGCTACAATGAATAACCTTACCTTCAAAGAGGAGAAGACCAATGTACACCCAAATCACCACTGCAGACTATCAAGAAGCCATTGAAAAGACTGAGGAAGGAATCCTTCTTTGCAGTAAAAAACTCTGCCCGCATTGCAAAAACATGGGCAAAGTTATGGAAAAGTTCGCTGCCAAAAAACCCAATGTGAAACTTTTAACTGTTGATTCTGAAGAAGATCCCGATGTAATGAAGGCCATTGACGCCGAGCGCGTCCCTACCATCATTGTCATTAAAGGCGGAAAAATAGTTGCCCAAAAAACAGGTCTTATGAACCCCAAAGATCTGGATAACTTCTATACCAACGCATAGGAAGACCCATGAAAGAACGCCAACAGTTTGATATGGTCGTTATTGGCGGCGGCATCGCCGGCATGACCGCGGCAGTTTACGCCGCTCGTGCCAACCGTAGCTGCATTGTCCTTGAAAGTAATATTACCGGCGGGCTGGCCAACTCTACTTATCTTGTAGAAAACTATCCCAGCTACACTGAAATTCACGGCATGGAACTCATGCAACGCCTTCGTGACCAGGTGGATAACCTTGGCGTTCCCGTTGAAGAAGTGTGCGAAATCGAAAAAATCGACCTGTTTAGCACGCTCAAAACTGTCGAAACCGATGACGTCGTCTATGAAGCCAAAGCGATTATCCTAGCCACTGGGCGCAAAAACATTCCCCTGGAGCTCCCTCGCGAATGTGACCAAGTGCACCACTGTGCCATTTGTGACGGCGCCCCCTATAAAGGGAAAAAAATTCTTGTGGTGGGCGGCGGCAACAGCGCCTTTGACGAAAGTCTCTACCTTCTGCAACTTGGCGTGTCCCACCTCACCATTGTTGAAAAAATGGATCGCTATTTCGCGGCTCAAACCGTCCAAGACGACCTTTTAAAGCGCGATAACGTCAACGGCTATCTTTCTTCTGAAGTGAAAGACGTTGTCCTTGAAGACGACAAACTTAAAGCCGCGATTCTGCACAACACCGCCACTGGCGAAGATACCACCGTTGAAGTTGACGGTATTTTTGTTTTCCTCGGTCAGTTGCCAAACTCCGAACTTTTCGCTGACGCCATCAAACTTGACAAAGTGGGCTACATCATCGCCGACGCCGACATGCGCACCAACCTCCCCGGTGTTTTTTCAGCGGGCGATATTAACGCGAAGACCTACCGCCAGCTCACCACTGCCGCTGCAGACGGTACCATCGCGGCGCTTTCTGCTGACAGATATTTAAGAACTGTTTAAAATGCCCCGCAGCGTTGGTCTTTTCACACTTTATCCATAAAGCCCCGGCACCGTACTCATCCACCGGGGCTTTACCAGACCAGCCTTTTACCAACCATTTACCGCAATATGTATATAGGAAAAACGCTATGAAACGCTCTCTTGCCAGTCTGCTCCTTCTCTGTGCGCTTTGCCTCGGCTTACCCTCCTTCGCCTTGGCTGAACAAGACCCCGCTCAAACTGCCGCAACCACCGAAAAACCCAAAAAAAAACGAGCTAAAATGCTCACCGGGACCCCTGTGCACACAGCCATCGCAGGTGGCGGCAGTCTCCCTAAAGGGAAACTTTTAACTATTTACAACTTCAGCCTCGCTGATAAAAGCCGCGGAACTTATGATTACAAAGGTTCTAAGGTATATAGTCAAACCCACCTCGTTAAAATACGTTACGGGCTAACGAACCACTGGGAAGTTATCACCACCGGTGGCTATGTAAACAACGGCTTTAGAAACCCCACCCCTGCCAATAACAGACCCAACAACGTTGAGGGCATGATTGACCAGTCCATCGGCCTCACTTACGCCCCCCTGCAAATGCACCAGGGCGACCCTGTGGCTGTTAGCATCAACGCCGCCTTGAGCACCCCCACAGGTCAATACGGTGAAAACCACCTCCCCGGTGGCGGCGCTTGGGGGAGCAGACTCGCCCTTGGCTTTGCCACCTTCCTGACGGACGACCTCCGCTTTGACACCGAAGTTATTTGGAATACCTCTTTCAACCGTGGGAACCAAGACGTACGCAAAGGCGACTCTTACCAGTGGAACACCATGGCTCGTTATCTTTTCGACTGGTTCGATATCGGTATTGAAAGTGTTTATACCCATACCGAAGACAGCAAAGGATACAAACCCAACCGCAGGGGTAGCGTCAACCTCCATAACGGTGGCGCGGACTGGTATGTCGGGCCTAACACCAGTGTAGCCATCGATGCCCTTGATATGTGGGTGGGCGCCGGTGTTTACTTCCCCGTAAGGCAACATGTCAACGCCCCCTCTGCCGTTGATGATATCCAATACCACTTTAAAGTGGCTAAAATGTGGTAGCTTTTTGCAAAAACGCATAAAAATTTACATATAGGTAGTGTCTATGTCTACATCAACAGCAGCAAAATGCCCTAACAACTACTTCGACGGCCTCGAAGTAACGGGTAAGCACCAAGGTATTTTCTTCATCATTATGATGGCCTATTTCTTCGAGCAAATGGACAACTGGAACTTTGGCTTCATTGCTCCCGCCATCTTTAAATCGTGGGGACTCGCCCCTGACGCCGCCAACATCGCCATGGGAGACATCGGTTTTTGGTACTTCATCGGGATGACCCTTGGCGGTTTTATGGGGGGCATCATCTCAGACTTTATCGGACGTCGGAAAACATTCCTGCTCTCCATCGTGCTCTTTTCCGTCTGCTCTATTATCAACGGTCTGCCCATTGAAAGCGTTCACATCTTCATTCTGGCCCGTGCGCTCACTGGCTTTGGCGTTTTCTGCTTAATGGTTTGCTCACAGGCCTATATCGCAGAAATGGCCCCTGCCGAATCACGCGGTAAATGGCAAGGACTCGTGGCCGCCGTTGGCTTCGCCGCGGTGCCTGTCATCGCCTTCTTATGCCGCGTTATTGTGCCCTTGCACCCCGAAGCTTGGCGCATCATCTTCTTCCTCGGCGGCCTTGGGCTGGTTGGTTACCTCATCGCCCACAAGTATCTGCTTGAATCCCCCCGCTGGCTAGTTGCCCAAGGGCGGATTGCCGAAGCCGAAGATATCGTCGAGAAAATCACTCACCGTAAAGTTGACCTTTCCAGCTGCGCCAACCACAACCCCGAAAAAACATCGGTTATGGAAGCCGTCACCGGCATGTTCGCCCGCCAATACATCGGGCGCACCCTGCTCCTGCTCTTCACCTTCCTGACCATTACCCCCGCAGGCTTTGCCTTTACCTTCTGGACGGGTAAATTGCTCTCTGACGTTTACTCCCAGGAAAACATGTTGACCCTTATGACCATCATCAGTTGCGGTGTTCCTGCCGGGTGCTTCCTAGCTTCCCGTATTTCGGACATGGGCGGACGTAAAATCCCCCTCGCTGTTATGTACGCTGGCGCGGCTATTCTCGCCTTCGCCTTTGGACGATTCAGCGAAAGCTTCGTCATCACCGCCATTCTTGGCTTTAGCCTCAGCGTCTTTAACCTCGCGGGGAGCTTCATTCTCTTCTCTTACTGCGCGGAATCTTACCCTACAAAATTGCGTAACACCGCCACTGGCCTGCATAACGGCCTTGCCCGTTTATCCGTTTCCGTTTTCCAGAAAATCATCCCCATGATTATGGTAAGCATCGGCGGCAGCGCTGGCATATTCGGTAGCGATATGGCGGCTGTTTTCACCGTCATTAGCATTCTCTTTGCCCTGTGCGTTCCTTTTGTACTCCTCTTTGGGATGAGAACAGGCGGACGTTCACTGGAAGACATCTCTTAAAAATACGACTCCCATTCAAACCCAAAAAATAAGCCAGTAAAACTGGCTTATTTTTTGGGTTTTTGCATAGCTGCCTTACCCCATCAATTCTGCACTGCTGACTTAAAAAAGCTTTACCAAGGGATTTGCCAAAAGCGCCATTCTCCCGTAAAAGGGCTCTTCTCTATTGTTCCAGACGTCCCCCCCATGACCAATGGGGGCTTGTGAGTTTTTTAACTTGACCTTGGCAGACATTATCGTCATAGTAGGCTACAAATTATAGCTATGAGCTACCTTCCTCCCCACTCTTTCGATGAGAGTTACATTATGGACATCAAAGGCGAATTTGCCCCACTTATATTGACTAACCTCAATACCCCTTGGGAGAGAGTGCTCGCTCTTGGAACACCCCTTTCTTTTCCCACCAAAAAAATAATACCCACCGTATCGAGCAATACTTCACAAGATGGGATGTACTACATCACTCGCGGTCGTGTGCGCCTTTCTCATATTGCTCCCAATGGTTCTGAGAAAGTATTGTTTCATATGGGGAAAGGCATGCTCTTTAATGAAATCCCCATGTTTATCACTGTTCAAAACGCTATTTTTACAGCCGTAGAACCAACCAAGGCCTATTTCTGGCCCCGTCATCTGCTCTCCCTCTCTTTCACCAAAGAATACCCCGACCTTATCAATAACCTTCTTCAGTCTTTAAGCAGAAAGGCCTCGAACTTCCATATCCAACTATGCGCTCAGGGCCTTTTTACCTCCTTTGTCAATGTTTGCCGCGCCCTCTACAGCATGCACCTCTACCAGCGCAAAGGGGAAGCCATTACCCCCCATCTGACCCAGCACGAACTCGCCGCCATGCTTGGGGTGCACCGCAGCTCACTCCACAAGGCTCTCACCCGTCTCAAAGATGAAAACGTCATTGCCAGTTACAATAAAAAAGAGCTCATCGTGACGAATTTGGAAGCGCTTCTTTATTACGCCCTGGGAGATGACCCCAGAGGACAATAGAACAAAGGACAACCATAGCGAACTCAATAAGGACGAAGTAAAGAGCAACGAAAACGCCTCAACCAAAGCCTTTTGCCTGATTCGGATTTGCGCCTTTCTCCATGTTCCTCCCCAATTGTTCAATTGTTCAGGCGAAGATACTTTGTCCAAATCGCCTCGTAAATTGCCTTAGTCATATTTCCTTGACCGTGATTGTCCCTCAAGCTTACCCTGTTTGCCCTCCTTCGTTGAATGGCCTAGCCTTCCCATGAAGAGCCACCCGCCCCGCTTCCCCGGCTGATTCCCCTAGGGGCTAGACCCGTCAAGATTATCCAGTCTAACCACTGCCAGCTAACCAGTTTGGCAACCCCATATTTTGCGACAGCCCGTCCGAACATTTCTTCTTACTCAGAGACCTTGCCAGTCCTCTATTTTGTAAGTAGTCCTCCCTTTTTTGCCTCCCTCTTTTTCGGTTATCCCCTTGCAGATTATTTCCCTTTTAAGCCCAATCGTGGCATACTCATAGGAGGAATCTCATAAGGAATCGGGCGACACGCACAAAGGTTCAAGGGGCTCAACGTCCCTTACCTCTTTCATCTTAAGTACCCATCATGGGCACTCACCATGGGCAATGAGAAGCTCCTTCGGGCCGTTCACTTGTCCTTTGCCAAGGGTACGCTAAGGATATGCCCCTGTGCGATATGGGATGTTTCAGCCAAAAACGACTTCCGTCTGCGGGAAGGTGTATTTGACGATGACTCTTCAGCCTTACCTGTATTGCCGTTCACTGGTATCGTGGTTCTATACTCGCCTTTTTTGACTTGAATCTGATTTTGCCATGCCCTGAGCGAAATTGACTTCAATCGCTCTCATTCACCAGACGCTTAACCCCTTTAACTGACTCTAGCAGTATACTTCCTTTGAGCCCTAAGTTGTATTTCCTATAGCCCCAACCAATAAAGCATTGTTAACCAGGTGTTTTATGACTGCCTCCACCGCCAATAATCACTCGGGTCTTTCACAATCCCCAGCCCCCATCTGGACAAAGGATTTTCTGCTCTTTTGCTTTGCCAACCTCCTCAACAGCATTGCTTTTTACTGCTCCATGCCTGTTTTTCCCCTCTTGGTAAGCGACAGCTTCGGCCTCACCGGCATTGCCCTTGGGCTGGTCGTTGGCATGTATACAATTTCAGCCATTTTAACTCGCCCCCCAACGGGCTATGCTTTGGACACCATCGGCAGACGGCCCGTCCTTTTCGTGGGCGCCCTCTTTTTTTCCTCCATGTACTTTTTTTATCCCCACGCTTCATCCGCCATTATGATAGCTCTCATTCGCTTTTGTCATGGCGCCCTGTGGGGCGTTACCATGGGTTCCATCAATACCGCCATCATTGATATCCTACCGGCTTCACGCCGTGGCGAGGGCATAGGCTATTTCGGCCTGACCATGATTTTTGGTATGGCTCTCGGCCCCGCCCTTGGCGCCTTTGTTCAAGAGCATTACGGTTTTACAATACTGTTTAACCTTGCCGGAATTATTACCTGCCTTGGCTTCGCCTGTGTCCTTTTTGTTAAATTTCCCCACATTCCCAAGCGCAATCATCCCCTCAGCCTCAGCGTTCTTTTCGAAAAAACGAGTTTTCCCATTAGCCTGACTATCTTTTTTATGACTGTGCCCTATGGCACCATCATGAACTTCACGGCTTCCTATGCCCGAACCATTCCCGAAGCCCAGCTTCCCCATTTTTTTCTCGCCTTGGCCGTTGGTACAGCCGTGGCCCGATTTATGGCAGGCAGAATTTTTGACAGATCCGGCCCCTCGCGCATTATGCACGGCTGTTTTGCCAGCTTGACGGCGGCCCTTATTATGCTTGCCCTGTCCCCGACGGCAACGCTCTTCCCCCTCGCTGGTTTCATTTACGGGATTGGTTTTGGGATTGGGGTGCCTGTCTGTCAGGCCATGATAAACGCCCTTGTCCCGGCCCAGCGCCGCGGCTCTGCCAACGCTACCTTTATGACCGCCTTCGACTGTGGGATTTTCATCGGTTTGCTTCTCACCAGCGCCCTGCAAGAACAATTTGGCTGGGGCGGAGCTTATGTGAGCCTGGCAGGAGCCATACTTATCTCTGGCCTTGTTTTTTTTGTCATCGCTTTGAAACAGTATAATCAACACTGTCACCTTGTGGCTATGACCAGCGAAACGGAAAAGTGCCCTCACCACCAGAGCGATTCCCTCGAAAAATAGCCTGTTACCCCTTTGCCTCGGGTGAAGCTCCACAAGAGACTCGACAAAAATCTTCGCGCTAATTTCAAGGATACGCATTACACCTAGGGGAAATGAGCGAGCACTAGGAATAAAACTCGTTCCCTGATTCACCGGAAGTGCACTATCCTCAGAAAGCATCCACCGCAAATGAGAAAGAAGAAATAAAAAAATCCGCCACAAAGCGGATGACTAAAAATGGTCTTTGGGTGGCGCTCTCATGACCACGACAACACACTGATTGCGGCAACACGGTGACATGGCGACAATGGCAACATGGGACTATGACAACAGAGCACTTCACATAAACAGAAGGGGTGATAACAAGGAGGTCTTAGCAAGGAGAGATGAGGCCCAAGCCAGAGCCGTTCATAAGACGGGCCCTTAGCGAAGGGAAATACACAATCAGCGTCGATAAGGCTCGTATTCTGTTCTTTCCACTTTCCCTTTGGGCTTGAGCAAAGAGTTCACCCCAGAAACAGCCTTGCCGGGCAACTCCAAAATCCCCTTGAAAATATTGAAGATAGTGCTTCCTGCCACGTGAGCCGTTCCTG
>CAZYJQ010000070.1:0-7928 GCA_964647835.1 uncultured Desulfovibrio sp.
CTGCGAGAGAATATCTAGCCCATCTTCAATCATTTTGTCAAATGTTATTTGTTTTTCTTCTGCTGTAAGGCGGCGATGGCAATGTGAGGCAAAGCTGTCAGAGGCGCTTCCCCATAGGGCGAGGGAAAATCCGTTTCAAGAAGGAGGAGGGTTCGGACGCAGAGCGTGAGAGGAGCTTTTTAGGCCATACCTTTTTCAACTTCCAGTATCTGGTTTTGTATTATTTGCAGCTTTTGCTGGGCGGACAAAACTTGCTGCTGGGCCAGTTCGACCTCGGCGTTGGCGGAAGACTCCTCTTGTTCAGGCATTGTATTGCGAGCCTTGCCCTGCGCTGACTGAAGTTGCTTCATGGCTTCTTGGAGTTCTTTTTGAGCCTCTTTTAACATTTCACGCAGTTTCTCAAGGGAGTTCTTGGCGTTTGAGTTTTCGTCGGTAGCTTGAGAGGGGCCGGCTTTTATGCTTTCTTCCGCCTCTTTGGCTTTTTTCTCATTTTGCTCTTGGGCATTTTGCTGGTTCAAATTCTGTCGCAGTTCCTCATGTTTTTGGGGTTCGTTAACGGATTTTTGCAAAAGGGCCCTGGCTTCATCAGAAATTTCCACTGTATCTTGCGATAGTTGGGCGTTGTTAATTTCAGACTGTTGCGTTCCGCCTTGTTTGACAACGTTCTCGGCGTTGGCATCGGTGCTGCTATGGAGGGCCTGTTTGCCTTCGTCCAGATAAAGCTCTGTGCGGGTGGTGTTTTGGGGAGCAAAGGGCGCAATGGCGATGGGGTCTATCATGGCAATCTCCTCGGACTAAGCTCGTATTTCATAGCCGACGTATTCATTATAGTCATAACGTGAGTGGTTCTTTTATGGTTAGCGGAACCTCTCTTTTTTCTTTATCGGAAGAAAAGTCTGTCTCCTTTAGGAGTGTTAGGGGAGATTTTGTAAAAAGGCAGATTTGTTAAAGGGTATGACGCGCTGCTTTATTTTCGACATACTCCATCACCCACACAAATTATTGCTAAGTGGGTGGCACCCTTCTAGGCTGGTCATGGAAGGATGAAAAAGGGTCTAATAGCAAATAATAAGGGTGTGGAGGATTAAGGGGTGAGGATGGAACTAGTTAAGGATATAGCGCATGGGGTTGACGTGGACGCCTCCGACCATGACCTCATAGTGCAGGTGGGGCCCTGTGCTGCGGCCCGTGTTGCCAAGGGTTCCAATAACTTCACTTCGCTGAACCATTTGCCCGACTTTAACGTTGATATCATTGAGGTGGGCGTATCGGGTGACGATGTTATTGCCGTGATTAATCTTGATGGCTTTGCCATAGGCCTTGTCCCATCCGGCGAAGGTTATGGTGCCCCTTGCGGGAGCAATGACGGGGGTTCCTATTTTGTTGGCAATATCAAGACCCTTATGCAAGGCTCGATAACCCGTAGTGGGGCCGGAGCGATAACCAAAAGAGCTGGTTATGCGGCCTCGGGTGGGCCAAATGGAGGGAGTAGAGAGAACGACTTCTTTGTTATCGCGCAGATAGAGGAGAAGCTGTTGTTGAGAGACTTCTTCAAAGGCAGTTGAGTCATGGAGTTCAGCAATGAGGGAAAAAGCATGGCGTGCGAAAAGTTCACGGTGCTGGCTTAATACTTGGGGTTTGCTCAGGCTGTCCCTGTCTTGAGGAGAAATATCAAAGACATCTTCAGCGCCGGCGCTTCCTTCGTCTTTATCGATATTAAGCATAACGCGCAGTTGCGAGTCGAATTTTTGCACTCGCTGAACGGAATCGGCTATTTCTTCCACTTCACGGCTGATGGCCCTCAGCTGGCTTTCCTGTTCTTGGCTTATACGACGGGTATTGTTGAGCTCGTGTTCGAGTTCAATGGATTTTTGGTAAAAACCAAAGAGATAGATGCTGAACGTGAGCAAGGCACCCATAATGGCGAGAACGAGTAAGCCTAGCCAGGCGGGGAGGCCAATGGTCTTAAATTCGCCTTCAGGGTCTTTGAATATGACAATATTGTATTTTTTAAATAGCATGCGCTCTCGTTGTGTTTCGCCAAGGGACTATCATTTTTTTTAAAAGATGAGGCGAAAAGAGAATATAGCGTATGATGGTTGGCATTGCAAGAAATCGTGCTCAAGGGGTGATATCTTCCTTGCATAAGAAATCGCTTTTGAGGCATGAAGCTTTTTTAAAATTGGCTGATAGCGCTGGCACTCTTGGAGTATAGGGTCTTGGAACCTGGCAGATTTTATAAACACTGTTTTAAGGCGAGGCGCGACTTAAAATGCGCAAAAACTGTGAAATAAAAGATAAACAAAGGCTTATGCCCCTTGACTATCCTTGTGATGCCTATTATTGAACGTAGAGTTATTGATTTTGGTGCTCAGCGTTTCATTACCTTTAACCTGCGTTAGAATCATGGGTAACACTACAGAACTACTGAATCTCTCTGGCTTTGTTCAAACAACGATTTCCACCGACGGCGAAGGCCCCAGTAGCATCGCTTTGGTCTTATCTGATGGGACGGAGTGTCCCATTTTGCATAAAGGCGCTGGCGTGGATTTGGTTGATCACATTGGCGCGGACGTTGAAATTGTGGCTTGTTGGGAAGCTGAACCCGTTGTTGAAGGAGGAAAAGCGCTTCGAGTGCGTTCCTATACCGTCACTGACGGGTATGAAGACCCTTGGTATGATGACGACGAATAGTTGTTAGCCAAAAGAGCCAGCAGTCTTTGGCTGTTTGCGGTTTTATTCGCAAACTTTTTGGTTCTTACGCCTCGTCCAATTTGCTGTCATCTAAGACGTCAGTCTTAGAGCACAAATTTTGCCAAGCATACCAACTGTCGCGGTTTGGCTCGTCGTGCCTGCCTTATCCGCTTTAACAGCTGTACCGAGTGAGTCGTTGGCCCGATAAGTTATGAAAAGTGTGATGAATGTGGTCAGTCTGCTGAATTTTGCCAAGGCAGTCGGGCGTTTTAGCGAGGCTTGAACGACATTGTATACTGGATAGGGCTGTTTTTTCTGCTTAACCTATTCCTTTTGGGTGGGCGCGGACGTGTATGAAAAATGTGATTAAAAATATTCCGGCTCAGTATGAAATGCGACAGGAGCAGGGCGCTACCCTTTTTGCCTTGTCCGGCGACTGGGTAATTCAAAGTCTAGCCCCTGTTGTCAAAAACTTTGCCTCCAAGCACGATGTTCCCCCCAGCGACACCGTTGTCATTTCGCTTAAGCAGGTCAATCGCCTTGATACTGCTGGCGCGCTTTTGATTAACCAAAGTCTTGCCTATTTTGAAAATTCCGGGAAAAAATGTACCCTTGAAGTGGACAACCCGAGCTACACCACCCTTTTGGAAACAAGCACGCCAGTTGTTCCCGAACAGACCGAAAAGCCCCTTCCCTACCTTCTTGATATTGTACATAGCCTCGGCAAATTTATTTGCGAGATAGGCGAACTCTCGCTTAACCTGCTGGCCTTTTTGGGCCAGTTTCTTGTTACCCTGTGGTTCCTCCTAAGAAATCCGCGGCAAATGCGTTGGACTTCTTTCTTTTATTTTATGGATCAGGTCGGCTTACGCGCTGTTCCCATTGTAGCCATGCTTACTTTTCTTATCGGGCTGGTTGTCGCGTATATGAGCATGGAAGAGCTGGCCAAGTTTGGCGCTAAGATGCTTTCCATTAAACTGGTGGAAGTCGCTGTTTTTAGAGAGCTTGGGCTTGTCATCACGGCTATCGTGGTCGCAGGGCGTTCCAGCTCTTCTTTTGCCGCCCAAATTGGTTCCATGGTTTCCAATGAAGAGGTGGCTGCCTTGCGCACCATGGGCTTAGATCCCATGTGCCTCTTGGTTGTGCCGCGCATACTCGCCCTAGTGATTATCTTGCCTATGCTTGTATTTATCGCCGACATAATGGGCATCTTAGGCGGCGCTGTGGCCATCTGTATGGATATGGATATGAGCCTTGAGGGCTATTTGGTTCAGGTATACAACGGTGCCAAAGTCTGGAACTTTGGCGTGGGATTGATAAAAGCGCCTTTTTGCGCCCTCGCCATCGGTTTGGTGGGGTGCTTTCAGGGCTTTCAGGCCACCGGAAGCGCTGAATCCGTCGGTTTCCTTACCACAACGGCAGTGGTACAGGCCATTTTTTTGGTTATCGTCCTTGACGCTATCTTCGCTATTTTCTTTACGGTGCTTGGCATATGACGATATCTAAAGAATCCTCAACTTCTTTGACGGGAGACAGTAATAAGTCGCCAGACCTTTCCTCAGAAAACAAGGGCGATTCGGCTATGATAAGCACTATAGCTTCGGAAAAAAGCAAGAAATCGCTTCAGCCCTTTACCGAGCCTGACGACGAACCTGTCATTGCCCTTGAAGGCATATCCACTGCCTTTGGTACGCATTTCGTACACAAAGACCTCGACTTTACCTTGCATAAGGGGGAAATCGTGGGGCTTATCGGTGGCTCAGGGACGGGGAAATCTGTTTTGTTACACACTATCTTAGGGCTGAACCGCCAGCGGGAAGGTGTTATAAAAGTCTTTGGGCTGGATATGGATAAGCTTTCTGTTGATGAACAAAGTAACGTGCGAACCTATTGGGGCATGTTGTTTCAAGACGGGGCGCTTTTTTCCTCCATGACCGTGGGCGAGAATATCCAGTTTCCGTTGCGCGAATTTACGACATTGCCCAAGAATGTCATGGAGTCGGTGGCGAGACTTAAGCTTGAGTTAGTGGGCTTGCCCCAGTCTGCGTTTAATAAATATCCCGGCGAGCTTTCAGGCGGTATGCGCAAGCGGGCGGGCCTTGCCAGAGCCATTGCCATGGATCCGCAAATTCTTATGCTTGATGAACCCACGGCAGGCCTTGATCCCATTGGCGCGGCGGCCTTTGATGAACTTATTTTAACCTTGCACCGCACCATGGATCTCACCGTTCTTATGGTGACACATGACGTGGATTCTTTGTATACTATCTGTTCAAGGGTCGCGGTGTTGTCTGATAAACGGATATTGGCGTCGGGTACCATTGATTATCTGATGACCATTGATAACCCTTGGCTTATTGATTATTTTCAGGGACCGCGCGGCAGAGCCGTCATAAAAAAGCAATAGCTTGTCGGTCACTTGACGAGAAACGAGGCAATTATGGAAACACGGGCAAACTTCATACTGGTGGGTTTTTTCTCCCTGATTATTATGGCTGGCGTTTTGCTGGTTATTTTAGTCTTGTCTAAAACACCCGCCAACCAGCGCTCTGAGGAATATGTCGTGTCCTTCACCCAAAGCGTGAGTGGCCTTTCCATCGGGAACCCTGTGCTTTTTAACGGCATTCAGGTGGGACAGGTAAAAGATATTCGCATAAGCCGGACGGAACCCGGGACGGTGCGTGTGCGCATCAGCGTGCGCGCGGGAACGCCCGTTCGCGAGAACTCCACGGCGAGTTTGGAAATGCTGGGTTTAACTGGCGCTTCATCGGTCGCTATCTCTGGCGGTACAGCTGACAGCCCGTTGGTCGTGTTGGATGAAGGTGAAACCGGAAGTATTGAATCCGCCGCTTCGCCGCTCACCTCTGTTATGCAAGAGGCGCCGAACACTCTTGTGCTCATTAACGAGACGTTGTCTCATATTAAAAAAATAACGGGTGACGAAACACAGCAGGAGGTGGCTACCATCCTTGCTTCTGTCGCCGAAGTGACCTCCATGCTGGCCGAAGAAAAAGAGACAATCCGCAATGTTATTCAAGGTTCTAGCCAAACGGTTGCTCATTTGAAGGATTTGAGCAAGTCAGCTCAACAAACCGTACGTAAGTTAGATGGTTTTGTTGAGGGGTTAGGCACAGATACGGGTAAAAACATAGCCACGGTTTTACCTGAATTGCGTATCCTTATTTATGAATCTCGCCTTTTTGTCCAAAACATGACTCGTATGACTCAACGCATTGAAAACGACCCCCGCCAGTTCTTCTTTGGCTCGCCCATTAAGGAGTATTCGCCGAAATGATTCAGTTAAACACATTTTTCTTCAGGCCAAAAAGTAGGTCTTTCCTCACCCTTGTTCTGGGCGGAGTGTTCTTGTTCACAGCCGCTTGCGCCCCTCTCTTTAGTCCCGGCGAGCCTCCTGCCTATATCCAGTTTATGCCAAAATTTGCGTCCATGAACTCGGGCAACGCAAAAACCCAAAAAATACAGCTTTCAGTGGCGGCTCCCACAGCCCCCGCCGAGCTCAATGGCGATTCCATCATCTTGCTCCTTAAGAACCGCGAGTTTCGTCGCTTGGAAGGCTATCGCTGGGTGAGTTCGGTGCCTGAACTTATGCAGCGTAGTATTATCGCGGGCCTTGAGTCCTCTCGGGCCTTTGCTTCAGTGTCTCCTGCCGGGGCGGGCATCAGGCCCCACGCCAGACTTTTGTGTGATATTGACGAATTTGCTTTCGGTTATGCCGAAGAGAAGAGCTTGCCGCAAGCTACTGTCGCTGTGACCTTTAGGCTCGTGGATTTCACCTCGGGAAATGTATTGGGAACCTTGCCCATTCTTAAAAGCGCAGGCGTTCAAAGTAATGAAATTGAGGACATGGCGACTGCCGCTGAAAAGCTGACAGCGGATATTGTGCGGGAGCTTAATGATTGGATTGTAGCGATATATTAGATTGAAAAAAGCAAAGCGTGAAGGAGCCGGAGGGATAGCATCCCTCCTGACTTCTCTGGCAGGAGAACCATTCTCCTGCACCTGCTTTAGAGAGAAGAATGGTCTAGGGCGATGGCTTACGGAGTCGTCGAGGGCAGGGACTTGAAAGCGCAAGGCAAAATTGAACGAAATATTTCGAGGGTAAGGAATAGGTATGGCAATTATACAGGGTTATTGGCGTTTTTTGTGTTTAATGGTGTTGTTTTTGGGTTTGGCTTCTTGCGGTGGCAGTGAGGGCAATGCCGATGCCGCCAGTCTTGCGAAACCGGGGGATATTATTTTTCACGAAAGTAAGTCGCCCCAAAGCCAAGCTATTAAACTGGCAACCCGATCATCTTATACGCATTGCGGTATTATTTTTGAAAAAGACGGTCAGCTTCAGGTTTTAGAGGCATCTTCAACAGTTCGCTGGGTCTCCATTCGGGAGTGGGTGGAGAGTGGCGTTGACGGGCATTTTGTGCTTATGCGTCCCAAGAAAACCCTAGACGAGGCCTCCTTAGCAGCCATGCTGGCGGCGATTCCTCGGTATCTGGATAAAGACTATGACCTGCTGTTCCAGTGGTCCGATGATACTATCTATTGTTCGGAGCTGGTGTGGAAAATCTACCAAAAAGCCGACATTGAACTATGTCCTTTGAAAACCTTTGGTGATTTTAAGCTCGATAGTGAAATCGTAAAAACCATTGTGAAAAAGCGCTATAACGCTGATTTGCCACCCCTTGATGAACCTGTTGTGGCTCCGTCTGATTTGATGGAAAGCCCTCTTCTTAAAGTTGTGGGCCAGAATTAATTCTTAGGGCGATTGAGCTTGATAAGGGAAAGACTTTTCGCAAGGGAAATGATTTCCCCTGCACCCCTCGTATAAGCAGTGATGTGAAGGCACACGCCTTTAATAGTCGGGGGTCAAGGGGTATCATACCCCTTGTGGGGAGTGTGAGGGGCGAAGCCCTTCATGCATGATAATATATAAATAAGAAGAATCTTTTTGCAGGGGGGTACAAAGCCCTCCATGCATAGAAAGAGGACGGTTGTGGTTTACACGAGGTTGTCGAAAATGACGGTGTAAACGTTGCGCAGAAGAAGGGAGAGTTTGAGCGTAAAACGCTTGGAGGCGTCTTCGTTATCCGTGAAGATATCAGCGAGGTATTTCGCTACAGGTGAAAAGTCATTTTCCTTTTTAGGAGCGAGCAGGGCGTTGTAGGTATTCACCCGCGCTTTAAAAAGCTCAGCCTCTTTGGACGAGAGCTTAACAGGCA
>CAZYJQ010000071.1:0-7883 GCA_964647835.1 uncultured Desulfovibrio sp.
TTGCCGACCGCAACAAACAGCCCATGGCCCGTTTGTTCTTTAACGTTGGCAAAAAGATGAACGTTAGCCCTCGTGATTTGGTGGGTGCCATTGCAGGAGAAACGGGAATCGCGGGCCGCATTATTGGCGCCATTGAAATTCATGACCGTTTTTCCTTTGTAGATGTACCTGTAACCGTAAGCGAAGAAGTTATGGCTGTTATGAACGGTAGTCAGATTCGCGGAAACCGTGTGGCCGTTGAAATAGCCATTCCCAAGCGGTAAACGACGAATCTTTCGCCCAAGGCGGCGAAAACACTCGTTGTAATAATGACCTCGTAAGTGTTTCGTAGTCACTTCGTGAGGTAAAGCTTAAGACATACATAAAGGCTGGATAACTTCCGGCCTTTGTTGTTTTAGCCCCCTGACTGTCTTGCTTGAGTAAGGAACCATTGAAAAGACGCTTCTTGCGAGGCGTTGAGGCATTACCGAACAAGGAACAATTCCAAATGAGGGATAATACCGCATGGGAGACACTATGGCAGACACTATGGCAGGGACTGGTTTAATACCTTCGCTTTATGGGAAAGAGCGAATGGTTTTTCAACTAGGAGTGGAGACGGAGTCAGTTGGTAACAAAAAAGGAAAAGCAGGGAGTTAAATTTTCACCCCAAAATGATCAAACCCGCTCACCTTAAAGTCTTTTTCTTGGTAGGTTATGGCGTTGCTTGTTGTTACAGCGCCAATGGAATAGACCTCTGGAACGGCTTGTTGCAGAGCCGCCCACAAGGGCGCTGGGCAGGTGCCGAGAAGGGCGTAATCTTCGCCACCGGACAGCATGAGATATTCAGCGGAAGTGTTCAGTTCCTTGGCGGCAAGGTGAAGTTCTTGGGGGATAGTATCTGGCGAGAAAGAGAGGTCGGCGCCAAGGGGAGAGGAAGCTGTTTTGTTCATTCCTAAAAGACGGGGAATATCTTGGGCAAGGCCGTCGGAAACATCCATAAGGCCAATGCTACCGATAATCGGGGTTCCCATGCTGAGGGAATCCGTGGCTGGTTTATTGACATCGGATAATTGGGTATGGGGTTTGGGAGTGTCGGTTTTTTGGGTGTTTGGTGTTTTGGCTTCCGACTTTTTTATGCCTAGGCTCTCCATGCCAGAGGTTCCTGAATCTAAAGTTGGGCTGGGGTATTGGAGGGCAAAACGGGCGATGGCTTCGCCTTGGGTGGTTAAGGCTTCGGGCCATAAGTGGCTTTGGCAGGCAAGAGGAAATTTCTCAAGGGCTGGACGACCTTGTTTTTCAAGGAGGAGGAGCCCAGCTTTGGCGAGGCCAAGGGCGCCTGCGCAAAAAATAATATCGTGGGGGCGAGCCACGGCTCTGTTCAAAAAGAAATTTTCCTGGTTCGAAACACTCTTTCCCCAAACCGTAACGCAAATGCCCAACTTATCAGATTTGGCAGTGTCGCCGCCCGTAAGCAAAATATCATGATGCTTTGCCACGTGGGCCATGCCTTCCATAAGCTCGCGTAAGGTGGCGGTTCCCATATTGGCAGGAATCATTAAATCAAGGGAAAAACCTAGGGGAATGGCTCCTGCCGCCCCAATGTCGCTTACGGCGGAGGCGAGAGCCTTGGCCCCCACTTCGCGCGGGCTAAAATAGCTTGTGCGAAAATGGCTGTCCTCAAGAAAAGAGTCTGTGGAGATAGCCACATGCGCGGGCATAGTCACAATGGCGCAATCATCACCGCGTCCCATGGGGTTGTGCGGGTGGCTGGAGGGGAAAAGAGTGTCAATGAGAGTGAGGCAGGCGTCTTCAGAGGCCAGAGAATCCTTGGGGAACCAACAGTTTCGTATACTCTGTGGGGTAAGCAGATTTACGTCAAAGGCAGAGTAGTTTTTCATGGCGTTTCTTTGGGGGATGAGGTCGGCGGTTCAAGGTTTATGCAATGGGCATTTTAAGAGAACTATTTCGTATAATTTCGAACATGTGAACAAAACAAGGAGAGTGTTTACTATGCATAGGATAAGAAAACAAGGCTTTTAGGTGCGTCTGCCAATGGTTGAGAGAGGGAGCCTCAAACCGTGATTTCTTGTATCCAAGCAATTTTCTCTCATATCCTGATTCTTAATCATCCTCAAGGGTTAAGTAAGCCGCCATAATCACCTTGAGACCAAAGCCCGGGAAATTAACCCGATATTTGTCGGGCGATAGGTGCTGGACAATTTTTCCACGTCCAAACAAGCGATGGCGGCAATAACCGCAATCCTCGGGTCTTGTTTTTGGATTTTCAGGCTCAGGCAAAAGGTCTTCTCCCCTTTTGTTAACCGAGGGGGGTAGAGAATAGGGTTGCCGGCTGGGGGTTTCATTGTTTTCTGAGAAATCGTCGCAGTCAGTAAGGTCGCCAAGGGTTGTAGGACCAGTAGAACCAGCAGGAGGGGTCAGGGGCCTTTGCGGCGAAAGGGCTCCTTGCCTGCGGGTGGTCTGCTGGCGAGAGCTTTGGCAAGAAAGACCGCCCGTATAGTTTTCGTACCATTCGGTAAAACAGTTGTCAGGGAGCTCTCTGACAAAGGGGCTGGGAATGGTGGGCATACTCCCGCCAGAGCCTCTGTCATACATGGTGGCTGGCACGAACAAATCAAGGTGCTTTCTGGCGCGGGTGCAAGCCACATACATAAGCCGCCGCTCTTCTTCAAAGTCGTTTTCTCGCACCATAGACTTGCGTGAGGGAAAACGCTCTTCCACAAGGTCGAGGATAATAACGGCGTCCCACTCCAGCCCTTTGGCGGAGTGAATGGTGGATAAAACGATGGTGTCGCGCAGTTCTTCTTCCTGCAAGGGTTCTTCCAATGAGAGGTCGGCTATGAGCAGGTCGAGGTCTTCATAGGCGGAGGCGATGACAACAAGCTGTTCAAGGTCTTGCAGGCGCCTTGGGTGGTCGTCTGGGTAAATGTTGGCAAGGCGGGGCTGATAGTGATCCACAATGGCGGAGAGAAGGGCTGACGGATATTTATTGGATTGTTGCAGGACATTGACGAAGGCTAAATCCTCGCCGAGCTGACTATGTTTTTTGAGCGCAGTCGCTATCTTTTCGTCACCCGTGGTGAGTTGTTGATAGATTTTAAGGGTGGTTTTGGGCCCGACCCCTTTGCAAAACGAGGCCACTCGGGCAAAGGCCGTAAAGTCTAGCGGGTTAAGTACGAGGCGCGCGAAGCTCATAATATCTTTAATGTGAGCGGCTTCGGCATAGCGGATGCCGCCATATTTTCTAAAGCGGACACCGAGTTTGTTGAGCTGAAGCTCCACATTATACGAATGAAAGCCAGAGCGGAAAAGAACGGCGATTTCATTGGCAGGGTAGGTGTGTCGTAATTCCGCTATGCGGCTCACGATGATGCTTGCCTGACTTTTGTCCGTGAGAGGTCGAACCACATTGGGCTTTAGACCGCCTTCTCGGTTGGTGAATAAGTTTTTTTCGTAACCGTGGGTGGCGTTTTTAAGGACGGCGTTGGCGAGATCCAAAATGGGCTGGGTTGAACGATAGTTTTCTTCCAGCTTAATCAGTTTTGTGCCGGGAAACGAATCGGGGAAGCGTAAAATATTATTCACATCGGCCCCACGGAAAGCGTAAATGGACTGAGCGTCGTCGCCCACCACCATAATGTTACCGGGCGGGGGGCTTGAGGGACCCGAACTACCCGAACCGCCAACACTAGCAGAATTGCCAGCACTGGCAGAAGTACCAGATATCCCCAAACCGCCAGAGGCAGAAAGAGCCGAAGGTAAGGGCACATCGGTTAGGGGAAAGGGGGCATGGGAGAGCGCTTCACTCGATTCTTTTTTCTTCGCCAGAACCGATTGTTTGTTAGCAGGGGGGTGGGGTGCCCGAGATGACTGAGACGATGTTTCTAAGGGGGACGTTCCTAAGGGGGACGCACCAGTTTGCGTCTTAGATATCGTTGCTGTCTCTATGCTGGCTTGTCCCTGCGGTTCTTGTTTTTGTGAGAGGTCGGCTTGCGGTTCTGAAGTATGGGCTGGTGCTGTTAAGGCATGGGCTTGAACAGTGTTTTGGATATTGGTTGGGTCAGCGAGGTCACCGCCGGCGATAAGGGCGGCTATGCGAGCTTGGACGGGGTTGGTGTCTTGGTATTCGTCTACCATGATATAGCGAAAGCGGGAGCGGCAATAGTCCAAAGCGGCGGCATTGGTTCGCAGGGTTTCTTCCAGCACAAAAAGTAAATCGTCATAATCAAGAAGATTTTTCTCTTTTTTAAACAGGCTGTAGGCAGCGCCTAAGGTTTCCATGTCTTCGAGGTGGGGCAGGAGATGTTGGGCTTCGTTATGCAGAAGAATATCCAGCGAAACTTCTTTGTTACGGCTTTTACTCAGCAGGCTGAGTAGAGTTTGGTTTTTGGGGAAGCTTCTGTCGCCTTTGCCAACCCTTAACTCTGTGCGGCAGTGTGACATGGCGGAGGTCATATCGCTGCTGTCCATGACCGTCAGGCGTGATTGGCTGTAGCCGTGGGGCTGAAAGAGGCGCAAAATGGAGAAGGCGAAGGAGTGAAAGGTGCCGCCTTGAATGGCGGAGATATCAAGGGATAAAGACGATCGGCCCAAGGGGGCGTGGGCAGAGGAGGCGCTTCCTGTTTGCAAGAGCTGGTTCGCTCGCATGAGCATTTCTTGGGCGGCTTTGCGTGTGAAGGTGAGCAAGAGGATGGAAGAGGCTGGAACGCCTGATTGCACCAAGTGAGCTAAGCGATAAACGATGGTGCGTGTTTTTCCGCTACCTGCGCCGGCAATGACCAAAATAGGCCCCTCGAGGGTTGTGGCGGCTTCATATTGGGCTGGGTTTAAGTCGTTTTTATAATCAATCATAGAGTGAGCTTTTTAATAAAAATGGTGTTCTTTTCAGATAATAAGCAATTACTATAAACTGTGTTTGCCCGAATTGCCAGAGGAGGAAGAGTCTTGTCGGTTTTTTTACTCTTCATGCGCAATTCTTGCCATTTGGAGGGGCTTTGTTTTCGGTAAACAAAGAACCACCCGCGAGGCAGGTGGTTCTTGTGAGTGTCAGGTGGTTAGCAGTTACTAAGAGACTGATAAAATAAGCTGGTTGGCGGCCACAGCCACGGCGAAGGCCAGCAAGAGGTTAAAGACCACAGAGAAGCCCGCCCAGCCCCAACTGGCTGTTTCTTGCTTGATAACAACCACGGCTACGAAGCAGGGAGAGTAAAGCAGGGTAAAGAGCAACAAGGCGGTGGCGTTAGCCGTTGTCCAGGAAGGATCATTGGCTATGCGCGAAGCCAGATTTCTGTCGTTGCCTTCGGGATCAACGTCACCAAGGGAGTAGGCAGTGCCCAGGGTTGATACCACCACTTCTTTGGCGGCGATGCCCGCCATGAGGGCGATGTTTGTTTTCCAGTCAAATCCCGCGGGACGGCTGATGGGTTCAAGGGCGATGCCCACTCTGCCAGCTATGGAGTGTTCAAGGGAGGCCGTGCTCATTTGACGGTCAAGTTCATTGATGTTCTCAAGCATCTGGCTTTCAGGGAAGGCGTCGTATTCCTTATTGAGCGCCGCCAGCTGCTCTTCAATTTCGGTGGCGTCCCCTTGTTCAGCGTCGATTTCAGCCAGCTCTTCGCTTAAGGCGTCAACTTGTTCTTTGAGCAGGGTGAAGGGCAGGGCGGCGAGGGATTGTTCGGCTTCTTGACGGAGGTTTTCCTCAAGGGTGTCATCACTGATTTGCCCCAAAAGCTGACCGTAAGGGGTTTGCGCCAGCTCTTGCTCAATGGAGGCTTTTTTCTGGTCAAAGCTGGCAACGGTTTCTTCGGGCAGTTGGGGGAAGTTCATGGCGGCCCAGAGGAAAATGGAAATGGCGAGAATAATAGTCCCGGCCTTTTTAATGTACATCCAGACACGTTCCCACGTATGGATGCAAACGCCTAAAAGCGTGGGCATGCGGTAGGGGGGTAATTCCATAACAAAGGGGGTGGCTTCGCCTTTAATAACGGTGGAACGCAATAGCTTTGCCACCAGCAAGGCCGCTACCCACCCGCCCAAGGTGAGAAGCATCATGATTTCAGCCTGATGTTCTTTAAAAAAGATGCCGACGATGAGGATAAACAGAGGAAGCTTAGCCCCACATGCCATGAAGGGGGCGGTGAGGATGGTGGCGAGCCTTTCGCGGGGACTGCGTAGAGTTCTTGCGGCCATAATGCCGGGAACGGCGCAGCCTCCGGCTATGCCGCCGGAAACGATGAAGGGCATGACCGAAGCGCCATGAAGGCCGAAATAACGGAAAACTCTATCGAGCATATAGGCGGCGCGAGCCATATAGCCGGAGTCTTCGAGGATGGCAATCATCACGAACATAATGGCGATGAGGGGAACAAAGCCAAGGACTCCGCCAACCCCGTCAATGATGCCGGAAAGAACCAGCGATTTGAACAGACCCTCTGCCATGACGCCGTCAAGGACATCGCGGAGCCAGCCAAAACCCTCACCAAGCCATTCTTCGGGATAAGCTCCGATGCTGAAAGTAAAAAAATACATAAGATAGAGAATGCCCAGCAAAATAACAGGGCCAAGCAGTTTATGGGTCAACACCTTATCAATTTTATCAGAATAGGCGATACGGTTTTGCAGTTCTTCGTGGCCTGTGACAACGTCGTTTTTTAACAGGGAAGAAAGAAAACCATAGCGATATTCGGCGATGAGTGCCTCGGGATAAGTCCGCAAGGTTGTTTGCAGGTGGCTGGAGAGCTGTTGCAATTTTTCTTTGATAAGGGCGGAGGTTTTAGGGGAAACTTCTTCAACTTGACGTTGAATATCACTATCGTTCTCGAGACATTTCAAAGCGACCCAACGGGCGGGAAACTTACCAGCCAGAATTTTTTCTTCTTCAATGAGAGGCGTGATGTCATTGAGAGTTTCGTCGATGTCAGGGCCGTAAGAGATATGAAGAGGATCCCAAGGCTTATCTTTTTGTTCAACGGCAATGTCGGCAGCCATATCAAGGCACTCTTTGAGACCCTCGCCTGTGCGGGCAACGGTGGGAACAGCCCTGATGCGCAAAAGTTTTTCAAGACTTTGGATATTGATTTTTATGCCTTGGGCCCTCGCTTCGTCCATCATATTAAGAGCGATGACGGTGGGGACGCCCATTTCACGCAACTGTACGGTGAGATAGAGGTTTCGCTCTAAGACAGAAGCGTTGACAATGTTAATGACAGATCCGGGCTTCTCATCGGCTAAAACGTTACGGGCCACGACTTCTTCAGGCGAATAGGCCGTGAGGGAGTATGTTCCGGGGAGGTCGATAAGGTCTATGGCGCCGTGTTTTTCGCTAACTACGGTGCCTGTTTTTTTCTCAACGGTGATGCCGGGGTAGTTTCCCACATGCTGGTGAGAACCAGTAAATCTGTTAAAGGCTGTTGTTTTTCCCGCGTTGGGGTTGCCAGCGATGGCAATAGTGATGGTCGAAGACATGAAGGCTCCTATAACAAAAATTGCCGGATGGGAGTGGTTGCTTCCATCCGACGGTGATTATTGGGGGATGACGGTAATGTAGTCGGCTTCTTGATTGCGAAGGGTGAGGGTGAAGCCTAAAAGGCGCAGAGCCACGGGGTCTTTTAGAGGAGCTTGACCGATAATTTCAACGGTTACTCCTTTTACAAGTCCCATTTCACGAATTCTCAGGCCCATATTGCCTTCGGCGGACACCTCGTCGATGATACCTTTGCCGCCTTTGGGAAGGGAACGCAGGGGAACAGCTTTTGTCATTTTTCCTCCAGCACCAGTGAGAGAAGGGGCAGGTGCATTAGTGACAATTGTTTTTAATTTGGTTCTTGTGGCCATCGCAACCGGAACAACCACAACCACAACCGCCTTTTTTCTTAAAGGCGTAG
>CAZYJQ010000072.1:0-2608 GCA_964647835.1 uncultured Desulfovibrio sp.
GCTGTAAGCATAAAAGAACCCCCAGCATAGCTGGGGGTTTTCATTTACAATAAAACGCCGAGAAAATTCTCGGCGTGTGAATATCGAAAAGGTTTTTAATATGAGGTTGCAAGGGTATGATACCCTTGCCGGGGCTTGGGGCAGAGCCCCAATTCCCCCTTCCTCAAAAATCTTCTTACAACATTCTCCTCACTCTACTCATCGCTATTCTCTTTTACGATTTCTTTAATACGGCAAATGGAGCAGGTTCCCGCGGATGTCGGTGAACCACACCAATGACAGGGAGCGAGGGCAACGGGTTCTTTACTAACTTCATTGGCAAAGGCGGGCCGTCCTTTTTTCAAAAAATCCTGATAAAAGGCGATTTTCCTGCCGGGCATATGGTCTTCAAGCTGTTCCCACAACCCCTTGTAGAAGGTAAAGCTCGCGCCCTTACTATAAGGACAAGGGGCCGAGTGAATTTCTATACCTTTCAGGAAGGCGTAGTTGGCGGTTTCAAATTCAGTTAACCGCCACAAAGGTTTTACCTTACGCACAAAGCCACCGTCATCGCTGGCCTCAAGGGCTGGCCCTTGGTCAGAAAGATAGTTGCTATCCCAGCGCAGGGTATTGCTGAACAGCCGAGCCACTTCATCGTCCAAGTTATGCCCTGTGGCAAGGACAGTAAAGCCTTCGTCAACGGCAACTTTATTAAAATAATAGCGTTTGATGCTTCCGCACACAGAGCAAACGGGTCTGCGAACAGTTTGCTTGATGGTGGGGATGGAAAGCCCCTCGCTCTGCATCTCTTTCACCATGTAGGGAAGATTATGTAAGGTGCAGAAACTTTCAACAGCTTGCCGCGCGGCGGGTGAAGACCCTGTGATATCTAGGTCTATATGTAGCCCAGTAACATCGTAACCAAGGGACTTAAGCTCCAGCATTAAGGCCAAAGAATCTTTGCCGCCAGAAAGGGCGACCAAAATTTTATCTTCATGGGTAAACAGTTTCTGTTTGTGAATGCCCTTTTCAACTTGTTTGGTAAAGAAATCCAGATAGCAATCAGGGCAAAAGGCCGAGTTATGGCTGGGCAGGGCCACAACGGCCTCTACCTTACAACGGGTACATTTCATAAGACACCTTAAGGGCTAGCCGCTTGAGGTAACGATGCGCAATGTGATGGTATCGTTAGCGTTAATACGGCGATCTGGCGTTAGCAGGGCATTGTCACGTATGACCAACGCCGAGTTAAGGCCGAGGGAAAATTGAGCAAGGAGCTGTCGCACTGTTTTGCACCGGGGGATGACCTGTGTCTTGCCTTCCGGCTCTATTATTACAGTGATGGTGGGGGCAGTTCTTGTTGGGGGGGTCGGTTGTTCCATGGGGCGGAGTATAGCGTTGGGACTAAAAAATATCCATAGATAATATAGGCGTTTTTTTACCCAAAAGATTGTGATTTTACATTTGCTGGAAAACGGTATGGGTGGTATCCTGCATATGATTTAGATTGTAAGGCACTATTAATCTAGCGTATTTTTCGAGGAGGGCAGATGGACGATACCATGCTTTTAGGGATCTTAGTCGTCATAGCCATTGCTTTCATCATCCAAGCCTTTCGCAAGCTCCCTAGCTTTACTTTTCGGCTTGGCGACAGCTCCCAAAAAAATGAAAAAAAAGACAAAAAACCGCCTGTAGTTCATACGACTATCAAACAAGGCGCGGCAAACAGCGGTGAAGCCAGCAGTGTTGACGATGAGTATCGCTTTAACTTTCGTAGCGCCCGATGGGGCATGTCACGCGAACAGGTCAAGCGAAGTGATGATTTTAGCCATCCTGAAAGTGAAGATTCAACAAAAATTACCTATAGTTCGCGCCTCGGGCACATGGACTGTAAGGTTAGTTTCATAATGAGCGTCAACGATATGCTCATTGGCGGGCGCTATGATTTCACAACTGTCTATGAAGACGGCGCCCGATATCTGGCAGACTTTGAAACCATGCTGGAGCTATATATAAAGCGCTTTGGTAATCCTGTCCTCACTGAAACTGAATGGAACAACAGAACCTTTGAAAAGAAAAAAGAATTTCACAGCATAGCCTTCATGGAAGGGCACTTTACCCGCTCTATCCAATGGCAGACAGAACGCACCGATGTCATCCTCTACTTAGCCAATAACGGGGGAATTATCGATTTTCACATTGAATATAAATGTTTAGACCATACCCCCCTCACCCCACAAGAAGCACCCCCCTCGCTTATAGAGACGCCTCACGATGACGATGAGCCCCAGCAAGAGCAAGAAGACTAAGCAAGACAAGAGAACAAGCATAATCCATTAAAGCTTGCGGGGTCTTTGACGAGGCAGTTAGTCAGATTAAAGGGCAGAGTCCAGCAGGCTAGCGCAAAGCCAGCCACCCGGTGATACAATCAATGGCGCGGCAAAATGATTTTCACCTGAGACTAGCAAACTACGCCCAAGAGTAAATCTGCCACGCCAAGGCAAAACCCTCCCAACCGCGCAACGGTTGCAAGCCCAAGACCACCGCCCGTCGTATCTACAAATTCCCCTCAGAACGAAGCGAAAAAGTACCATCCTTGCGTTAACTCCTCAAACCCATCATCTGCAAG
>CAZYJQ010000072.1:2708-7814 GCA_964647835.1 uncultured Desulfovibrio sp.
CCCATCATCTGCAAGAAAGCCCAAGGGAAGAGGAATATTGTGTTAGCTGCCTCATCCTCCACTTACAGTAAACCATCACCCCCCTGCCCTCCCCAAACATCTCGCCTTCCCGACCAATTATTCCTTCTCCGTTTTGTCCGTCAATATCTCTAGCCGTCTTCTCTAGCTGCCCTCCCAAGTAATCTGTTCAGGCTATGGTAAGCCATAGACTTTCGCCGCGGGTAGGCACTTACCGCCCTATCCTTGCCAACTCATTGCATCAAAACAAGCAAGCTCCATAAAAATACTCCCTGACACAAGTAATGAACAAATCACCTACCCTCCATTGAGGGTCTGGGGCTATCTGTTTTTGCATCGTCTACGGTTACCCTTCATAGAAAGGAAGACCTTTGCCTATATGAGAACGATGAGCACAGCAAGACCAGTAAGAACGATAAGAACATAAAAAAAGGGAGTAGCTACAAGTTATGAACATGTGAAGAACAAATGACGAACACGCGCATCATTTTCGCCACCTGGAGCATCGTTGCCCTCCCCACCCAGCCACAGCAGTTTATCCTTACGCCCTAGTGATTCCCTGAGCAGTTATTATTGCCAGCGGTTGTCAGGCAGTACGGTTTTCTCCTTGTGCGTAATATGTGCGTAACATATGCGTAACGGACACTTTTTTGTCCATAACGACGCCCTTTGCTACCAACGTGTTCATAACTTGTGCCTATCTCCTTATTAATTGTGCGCAAGAGGCGCTTTAACTCCCTGCACCTGTTCGTAAGTTCGCTTTTTGTTCCTAACCGCTTTGCATCGACTCATATCAACGACGGAAATCTTGCCCCCCCAAGACACCCCCACCCCAAAAACAAGGGAGGCCACATACCACAAAACAATTTTCATCAACAACAGCACAGGCCTAGTGATGACGAGCTTACTACTCGTGAAGGCAAGGCCAAGGACAAAACGCCCCGCACTAAGGCAACAGAAAACCATAGAGACTGAGGGAAAGGGGGGACTAAGAATAGCCATGGGGACTGTTACATTTTCCAAAAAGGATGCGGAATTCGGAGAAGTGGAATAAGGAATTTCCCCTAAGTTTTACGGAACAAACTGCCTAAAAAGTCTCAGAAAAGTCACTCTAAAAAAAGATGTGCCAAACTGCAATGACCTCATCGCAAAGACGGGAGGCCTTTCTCACAAAAGAGGAGGACAAGCAGGCAAGGGGAAATGTTATGAGGAGAATCAGTGCCATAAGAAAGTACAGACAGAACGGCAAAAGCACTCAGGAGAAAAGAATAGAGGACGGTTAAAAAAAGAAAAGCGCAAATTCTGACCCAGGGAGAACTTTTTCAAGAAAGAGGTTTTATGAGGATTTAATAAAGCAATGGGAGGACTCATGGAAAAACCAGAAAACCGTGAAATCTGATAGCCCCCCAAGGGAGTAACTATTCGGTCTTCACAGAGGAAGGGACTTCATTGCAATCTCCATCAACAACACACCCCTCCCCGCAAAGGGCGTATTCTTCAGCGGCGGCGACCTTATTGCGCCCTGTTCTTTTTGCCGTATACATGGCGCCGTCAGCTATGTTGACAACCCGCTGGATGAAATCTTCATTCTTTGGTTCAGTGCAATAAGGTGGGACAAAACATACCCCGATGCTAACAGTGCAGGTAATATCCTGTTTACTGCCTGGGTCGTAGTAAGGGGTTTCGGCGATGGCTTTATTGATTCGCTCAGCGGCATGCGTGCCATTTTCCAGGTTCGTCCCGTAAAAGAGGAAGAGGAATTCTTCGCCCCCAAAGCGGGCTATCATGTCGCTGTCACGCAACTGTTGTTTAGCAATGGCGGTCACATGTTTAAGCACCTCATCGCCAACGGCGTGACCATAGGTATCGTTAAGACGCTTAAAGTGGTCGATGTCCATAATGGCCATACAGCAGGGAGTCTCCCGCAGAGTGGCACTATTGAGAATATCTGTGGCGTTGGCTAAGAAAGAGCGCCTGTTCATACAGTTGGTGAGCGGGTCATACTCGGCAAGGTGCTTATACTTTGCCTCGCTCTGAGCCAAAGCGTCCATAGCCTTTTTGCGCAATTCAGCTTCTTTTTGAAGGCTGTCAGTCAACTTACTTAAGGTCTCTTCTTTTTGACGAAGCTCGTTTAGCACAGTATCAAGCTGAATGACCATACTGTTAAAGGAAGTGGAGAATTCCCCCAAGAACTCAACACGTTGACTAAAATCACCGTTAGCAACCTGCTCAACCTGCCACACCAAGTGGCGTAAATGAGCCTGCAAAGCCTTTAAGCACCCAGCGGAATAACCCCGAATTTTGATACTGTGTTCCACCTCACCCACGGAAAAACTCTGAAGGACATCCCGCAGAGTTAATATTGTATTCGCAAGTTTTTCAAAACCGACAACGCCAGAGAGCTCCTGAGGAATTTCAGGAGCTTGCTGGCTATTGAGAAGGTTACTCAAATGCGCGACAATTTGCTGTGCGAGGATATGTTCGTCGTCATTTTCCATGTGCATTCAGTCTGTTAGAAATTAAGACCTTATTTACTTCATAACAGCGGTGAAGCGGCATGTTCTCGAGCCCGCGCACCAGCAGTCAACTTCTTCTACGTCAAAAAATTTTCCGGTAAAGGACTCCAATATTCCTTGAATGAAGCCTTCGTCATAAACACAAATCTGTTCATCCGTATCAGGTAACCCGGAACAATCAAGGTATTCGTCTACGGTCATGGTAAACTTCATAGTCTCCGTATCAGCGCTTTCAACTCTAAAAATACCTACGCCAAGTTCTTTAAAGTTGTCCTGAACGGCTTTAATCAGTCCGTTAAGGTCTGGGGCGTCTTTACAAAACTGTCCGTAAAACTCATTACCTGCAATAACGCCGGCTTCGCGCAGAAGACTATCAGCCTGCTCAGCACCATAATGTTGCTCTAAAACATCACGCAAAGTAAATTGAAACAAGCGGTAGATTTCAACGCGCGTGGTGGCGCCCAACATGGGGCGAGCGAGATCAACGTTTCCGGAAATAATATCCCAGTTAAATTTATACTTTCTTTCAGACATACATAACTCCCCTCAGGTTAAGTGTTTATATAAATGAGATAAGGTATTTACCCTATATTGGCAAGCCAACCCTTGATAGATTGCCTCTGCCAACACTATGGTCTATTATTGATTTCATACATCTTAACAAAGGGAGAAGATTATGCCAAACATTTTAGTAAAAGGTATGCACTGCGGTAATTGCAGTAACGCCGTCACCAAAGCCATACTTGCCGTAAGCGGTGTAAAAAGTGCCTCAGTTGACCTCGCCAGCTCTACTGCCACATGGGAAAACGCAGACGACTCTGCCCCAGCCAATGTAGAAGCCATCAAAGAGGCCATACTTGCCGTTGGCTTTGACCCACAATAATAGCTACACGGCAGGTACTGTGAGCTAATGGGCACTCTCTGCTTTTTGAAGTAAAGACTCCCTAGCCCTCCGTTCCGACCTTTATAAAAAAACATGCTCCCCACAAAACTCGAGCATACTGCGAAGTACGCATAATCTTCGAGCGGGGAGCAGCCATGAATTCCCGTGGCCTGTAAATTCCACTGAGGAAAATCCACTCAGATGAAACACCCACAACTTACCCTCTGCTAAATACCCAAAATCACGCCTCGCTCTTTGGTAAATCGCCCAGCAAACTTTCTAAGCGCTGAGCAAGCATCCTGGCCTTTTGCGCGCCGATGCCCGGAACATTTTGCAACCCGTCTTCGCCCGCCTCGGCCATGGCCGCCAGCGAGCCGAATTGCTCATAAAGCAACAAGGCTGTTTTCGGCCCAATACCCGGCAAACGTGTCAGTTCTCCCGTCAACGCCGCCTTGGAGCGTGCCTGGCGGTGCCTGCCGATAACATAGTCATGAACCGTATCACGGACCCGTTGCAAATACAGTAATTCAGGCCCCCCCGCTTTAAGAGATAAAGGGTTACTCCTGCCCGGCAAAAAAATTCTATCCTGAATATTTCCCGCGCGTCTATCAGCCAGCCCGTCTTCGTCTCGAGCCTTGGTGATAGCCGCCAGATGGAAATAATGCAAAACGCCCTCCTCCTCGAAGGCTCTTTCCACAGCGCTGAGCTGACCTTTCCCCCCGTCAACAAGTATCAAATCAGGCCATGGCGCCCCCGCCGATGCTCGGCGTTTTGCCCAAAGGTATAAGGCGGCGTAGTCGTCTCCTGCGGTATAGCCTGATTCCTCAAGACCCTCATCAAGGGCATATTGACGATAGGCGCTTTTTAAGGGTTGGCCATTCTCAAAAACCACCATTCCCGCGCGCGTATTCCGTCCGCCCGTGTGAGAGATGTCCACAGCCTCAATGGTAACGACAGGAGCGGGAGCCTTAAGCGCTTGCTCCAAAAGTTCGGGCATGGGGAGTGACACCAGTTTTCTTGCCTCTTCACTGGCGTTTTGAGCCGCCAAAATAGCCAATCTGTCCTCATCTGGGGTGGTAGGCGTGGCGATGCTAACGGATGATTCGGCAACTTCACCAAGGGAAGCCGCCAACACTTGCATGGGGGTCAAGGTATGCCCATTGTACTCGTCATACCCAGTACTCTCTAACACGCCGGTTCTAGGCGCGTTGTCCTGTGGAGACTGTAGAGCCTGCTTCGCCCTCAGGCTGTGCTCTTCATTTTCCTTAGGTTGGATATCCTCCAGTCCCCGAGCATTTCGCTGTTCCCCTGCGCCCTCTAACCCGCGCCCACCAGCCTGCCCCTGATCTCCCGCCATCTGCATATGCTCAGGTAACCAGGGCACAATAATCCGACTTGGGGGCACGGTCTTTCCCGTGAGATAAAACTGCGCCAGAAAACTTTCAAGCAATTCCGGCATCTCCTCCATAGTGAGCCCCTGCCAAAAGAAATTGCGCCCGTCGAGCAGGAGGCCGTCACGCACAAACAATACCCCAAGAGCCAGTCCATTATTGGCCTCTGCCACACCGATGACATCGATATTGGTGCGTTGAGGCAAAACAACCGATTGGCGCTCAACGGTTCGCTTGACCGCTTCAATCTGGTCACGCAACAAGGCGGCTTTTTCAAAGGCAAGGTCTTCCGCCGCCA
>CAZYJQ010000073.1:0-3029 GCA_964647835.1 uncultured Desulfovibrio sp.
ATGAAGCAGTGGTTATTCGCTATAGGCCTTATGATTGCATTCTTTTTCTCTCCCTTCACTGGACAAGCCAGTGATTTTGTCGACGTCAAAGTTAAAGGGAAGTGGGATTTTTCCTTCGGTTGGGCGCAAAATCTTAATTCTTTCAAGCACAGCGAGGGCAACCGCTACCGCAAAAATGATAACGGGATAGCCGTCCAGCGGATACGTACGCAAGTCCACTTTATCGCTTCGGAATCATTACAAGGCGTTGTCCATTTCGAAATTGGCAACATTCACTGGGGACGGGGTTCAGCAGGCGGAGCTTTGGGAACCGATGGCGTCAATATTGAAACAAAACATGCCTATCTGGACTGGGTTGTACCCAGCAGCGCATTACGACTGCGCATGGGTTTGCAAAGTCTTGCTCTTCCCATGGCCACTCGCCTTGGCAACCCTGTTTTTCATGACGACGTTGCCGCCGTCGTTGCCAACTATGCCCTCAACGACACCGTTGCGGTAACCGCCTTTTGGATGCGCCCTTACAACAGCTATCGTAATGACGACGAACACCCCGATCATCAAACACGGCGCCTCAATGATGAAGTAGACGCCTTTGGATTAATTGTTCCCATCGCTCTTAAAGGAGTAACCGTCACCCCGTGGGCCATGTGGGCTAACATTGGCGACGCTTCTACATTTTATAAGGAATTGGTTGAAAAAAGAGGCAATAGTACGCGCCTTATGGGTGTGGAAAACAAACGTGTTGCCGCATGGTGGGCAGGGCTTGGAACCAAGGTGAACCTCTCGAACCCGCTCACCCTTGCCTTTGATGTTATCTACGGACATTTGCAACCCTCGCGGCTGGTCGAACAGCGAAAGGGGGGCGCGGGCTGGAGCACGCCCGCCCCGGCTCTTACCGATGACGGGCGCTTTGGGGCCGACGGCTGGTTTATTGACGCCACCCTCAATTATTCGCTTGATTGGGGAACTCCGGGTCTTTTTGCTTGGTGGGCATCGGGTGATGCATATAGCGATGTGAGAAACAACGGTATGATAGGACGTATGCCTGTCTTTAACACTACCATCGGTTTTGGCCCCACAACCTTTGGCCTTGACGGCGCTTGGGAGCTAAACGAAGGCGGAGTCCTTGGCATGACGGGAACTGGAACTTGGGGCATCGGGCTACAGCTTGCCGATGTATCTTTTATTAACGACCTTAGCCATACCCTGCGGTTCGCTTATATGCGTGGAACAAACAGCCATAAACTGGTGCGCGATGGCTATGACTTACGTTTAGCCGAAGATTTTTACTTGACCAATAAAGACCAAGCCTTTGAGGTCAACTTTGACCATACCTATAAAATATATGATAACCTAACTGCCGTTCTAGAGCTGGCGTGGCTTTCAATGGACTTGGACAAATCCACCTGGAGTGGATTACAGACAAACGGAGCGGGCTATCGCTCTTTTTCTGGCACTCACCGCACTGATGACGCCTGGAAAGCGCAGCTTGCCTTTCAATATACTTTCTAAGCCTGAACTACATAAAAAGCATTTAACTCTTTTTCTATAAATGCTACCTTTGTTCCATGTACGAGAGATTTTTTTGGCAGGGATGAAATCTGGTTAGTAAACTGGTGACAAGTTCTGTCCCGCCAACTCGGCTTTTTGTACTAAAAGTACCCCATTGAGGGCTACCTTACTTGTCCGGTGCAGTTTTTTTAGCGTTTACCCTGGCGTAGGCACACGCGACTAGTTAAACGCACGTCCGTTAAGGACACTTTTTTAATAACTCCTACGGTGTGTCACAGGGGAATTAAAATGAAAAAACTTGTGTTATCGATAATTATTTTGTTACTCGGGTTACCCGCGATAGGGCTGGCAGCACCCGGCGATAAAGTGAATGTCGCCGAAAGCTTTGAAGCCACTGTTTTAACGGAAGAGCTGGCGGCACCTTGGGAAATGATATGGGGACCCGACAATATGCTCTGGGTTACCGAGCGCGAAGGCTCTAAGGTTGTTCGCATTAACCCTGCCAACGGAGAGAAAAAAGTTGCCGCTACCATTGAAGGCGTGTTTGCTGACATGCAGCACAATGGACTTTTGGGTTTAGCCTTTGCCCCCGGCATGACCGCCAAAAAGGGACAGATTTACCTCACACACACCTATAAGGGAGCCACCAAAGACGGAAAAGACGGCTTCTGGGCCAAAATTATCCGTATGGATTATGACGGACAAACCGAAAAACTTACCAATCCCGTTATTATCCTGGACGGTATCCCCGCTGGTAACGACCATAACGCCGGACGTCTTGTCTTTGGGCCTGACGGAAAACTGTACGCATCTAAGGGTGAACTTGGTCACAACCAAGGGGCTAACCAATGCCTGCCCATCGAAGCACAACGCTTAGCCACAGCAGCCGAAGTTGAAAAAGGCGATTGGACATCCTATGTCGGGAAAATTTTACGTATTAATCCTGACGGAAGTATTCCAGCCGATAACCCTGTCATCAACGGGGTCAAAAGCCACATTTTCAGCTATGGACACCGTAACCCGCAAGGTCTAGTATTCGTTGGCAAAACTCTCTTCTCTGCCGAACACGGACCATCGAGCGATGACGAAATAAACCGTATCATCGCTGGCGGAAACTACGGCTGGCCCCATGTCGCGGGCTATCTGGACAACAACGCCTACCAATACGCCAACTGGTCCGCCGCCCCTGATTGCGCCAAGCTAACAGGCGCCAGCGATACCGAACGAGTGGGATTACCCGCCAGTGTTCCCGTTGCAGATGAAAGCGATTGGGCCGCTCCTGAAAATTTCCAAGAACCTATCAAAACCTTTTTCACAGTTCCCAAAAACTATAATTTCGACGACGCGCGCTGCAAGAATATGCCCTACCTGTGCTGGCCAACCATCGCGCCCTCAAGCTTGATTTACTACCCTGAAACAGGTCCCATCAAAGGCTGGCGCAATAACTTGCTGGTTACTGCCCTTAAAAATGGCGCCCTCTACGCCATACATCTAAACGCCAACAAACAAGAAGCGCA
>CAZYJQ010000073.1:3129-7627 GCA_964647835.1 uncultured Desulfovibrio sp.
TTAAAAATGGCGCCCTCTACGCCATACATCTAAACGCCAACAAACAAGAAGCGCAGGGGGACGTCGGAAAATACTTCCATACCCCAAACCGTTATCGGGTGGCCTGCCTTAATCCTGACCTTGCAACTCTTTACATCGCGACCGATGTTCGAGGAAACGCCCTTGGTTACGATGGTAAGCCCGTAGCCCAAATGGGCAACCCCGGAGCCATTATTAAGCTAACCTACAAGCCCTAAAATTCCTTGTATGATTTAGATGAAAAAAACCCGGTAATACCGGGTTTTTTTATTGTTCAAGCTCTGCCCCCATCCGGGAGGATGGCGCCACTGATTTTATTAAAACTAAGGGCTGTCCTAAATACTAGGTCAATTTATCTTTAATTATTGAGGTCAGGGCTAGGGCAGAGGTTTTTCTCTGCATATTTTGAAGATGATTTTATACAAGTTTTCAGTTCTATGGTTAAACCGAAATTCACATTCTCCCTAATGAAAATAAAAAGTGTGTTTTGGCATAGCCCCAAAAACGTTCTATTCTGTCAATGTGACTATGCTCGTTGGCAAATTCATTCTTGCTGTGACACACCCGATAATGCTTTTGGTATCCAAGGTCTACAAGACCGTTATAGCATCACCAGCTATCAGAGTGAATAACACTTTCAGGGTCTACAGGGCCTCGAATAATACCTTGTAGCGTGGCTCTGGAGCATTCCGGAGCTATTGCAGTGTTGCCTTCGGCAACCACAATAGACAGCTATAAAACTCCTAGTCTCGTGCAAGATAGTCTTCTAACCAACGGGCGAAGAGAGCGGTTTCAGGGAGAGTTCCCGACCAAACACAAAGACCGTCAACGACCATGGCAGGTAAATCCTCTAATTTCTGCGCCATGGTTTCATCATAGTCAAAGACCATATCCACCGTAACAGACACGCCAGCACTGTCGCCAACCTGCTTCGCCACCATGGCGAAGTCATTGCAACTCGGTCATAAAGCGCCGAATATCTTTATTCTGACAGCCCTATCTTTCATTGGTATCACCTTGTGGAGTGAGCTTTTTAGGAATTTCCTCCTACCCTGTCAGCCCAACCCATGAGCCAAATTAATTAATCGGATTAGCTGGAGCCAGTACAATTGACCAAATTAACTGGCCTAGGCTCGAGTTTTTTTTGTAAAGGGACGTTTCACAAGACCTGTTGTCTTTTTGCCAACGTCCACAACCCCATCCTTCAACAGGTGAGCACCTTTATTAACCGCCGAAGCTGTCTCGTTCACCGCCTCACCGACCTTTATAGCGCCGCTATTAACCGCCGAAACCGTCTCTTGAACAGCCTCGCGCGCTTTTACAGCGCCCTTGTTCACGGCAGACGCTGTTTCGTGAACGGCCTCGCGCGTTTTTTGAACACCGGCACCAACAAACTCCGTAGCGGTTTCAGCCGTATGCAAGGTGGCGGAAACGGCGCTCTTAACGGTTTTTTGGGTGCTATCCATGCCCGACTGCAAAAGGTCTTTCCCTTTATGCAAGCCTTTATCAGCCATATGCAAAGCCGCGTCTGCCGTGTGGAGGGCAGAGTCCGTGGTGTGCATGACCGCTTCTTTGGTTTTCGTCAGTCCCAAGGAAACCGTCCGCACGCCTTTTTCAGAAATGTTGCCAATGACCTGGGCCGTGGAAAGAGCTGAGGAGCTCACAAGGGAACCCACATTTTTAGCCGTTGAAACCACACCTTCGCCTCCTCGCTCAACAGCATGCACCACCCCCCCGACGCCTTTTTGCGTCATGGCGGCCACCCCGCCAGCGGTTTGAGTAACCACCGTGGCTGTGGTGTGGGCTGTGCCGCCAACCACAGCGCCCGCCCCTTTCATAACGTCAGTCCCCACTTTTATGACCCCGGAGCCAGCTTTTACCACGCCAGAACCTGTCTGCTTTGCTAAATAGGAAGTGGACTGAGCAACCTTACCCGCAGAATAAACAAGGCCATCTCCAACGCTGGTCGCGCCATTCTTGATAAGATTGGCTGTCTTAGCCGGAGTTTTCTTAGTGACTTCCCACATCAAACCACCGATGCTTTTGGCAACCTGCTCCACAAGACCGCTTGCCATTCCCAGCAGAACACCGCCCGCCTCGCGATATACCGCAGCCCTTGTGGGGCGCTTGTGCTCAACCACATTATAGCGATAGGCGTTACGGGTAATGATGCCTGTGCGCAGGGCAAGGTAAGCGTTAGCCGCCCCATCGATACTGCATGAGGTAAATTTTTGAACAGCCGCGCCCACAAAAGGCACGCTGCTGGTCATGGCGGCAGGCGCGACAGCATGAAAAATTTCGCCAAAGCCAACGGTAATTTCCGTTGATATATCCAGCTCCTCAAAAGACAGCGCCAAAAAGGCCGAGCTTACCACGGCCCAATAAAGAGCGACAATTTCTTTGGGATGAGGGCGTTGGTTATAGAGCTTGGAAATGCGCCACACCAAACGGGTGAGGGTGACAAACACGATGAGCGAATCGATTTTCCCATTTTGAGCAAGGGCCGTGGCAAGAAAAACTTTCTCCGAAGCTCGCTTAGTTTCTTCATCTGCCTTTTGGGACAAGAGAGCTAAACCATCTTCTAAGAAGGCAGGCGACTCTGGGTCAATTCCTGCCTCAACGATGAGAGGATTTTTACGCATTCTGGCTGTGAGCTCGTCGGTAAAAACTCTTTGTTCTTCGGGGCTGGCGTCTTGAGGGAAGTGGAGATGATCGTTTCCGCCAAAAACACTTTTCCACAGATAAAAAACGCACATGCCTTCAATGAGAAGAAGGCCTATGAAAAAATGAGGTATGAGGGCAGGGTAGAAAATCCCCCCGAGACTTGCCAGCGAATGAGCGATGCCCAAAAGCAAACCAAAGGCGAGCACCCCTATTCCTATCAAAATCAACCGAATAGTTCTGGTCATAATATTTCCTTTACGGCACAAGGCGCAGTAAGACACAAGGAGAAGTCAGGCATAAAGCGCGACGAGATATGAGGGCACCTAATTTCCGCATTATCGAAAGAGCGCGCGTAGAATAGGTACTCAAGACCCACCGCAAGGAGTTCTTTGTCACACCTACAATAACTAATAATCACTGAGGGTATTTCGTCTACCCTTTGCTCACAACATATTTTTTCTCGCCTTTATTGTCCAGCGAGGAAAACCCCCTTCCAAAGGCACCTAAGCCAAAAAAATACTTCCACGCCCACAGACACAGGGGGAACCCCCCATGGAATTATTGGAGAACAAGAGAAAAGAAGTGAGGAGAAAAATTTGCGAAGAAAGCGAACAGAAAATAGCTAAAGCAGAAAAAACGGCGAGAGAAAGAAAGGCAACCTAAGGGACACAAACAGGTGGTAATTCTTTAAGGACATCAGGCAGGGTAAAACCTTCTTCAATAATGGGCGAGCCTTTATCAAGGGAATGCAAAAACTCCATTTTTTCCGTCATGGCTTCGTCCAAGTAGGCCGCCATGTCTTCAGCGGGTATGTTTTGCGTGCCAGCGGCACAACGCTCGCCGCCTTGGGCTTCCTCATTGGTGTCAGCGGGTCTACCGCCACCTTGGCCACCAGCCCTGCCTTCGGCTTCATCTATGGTGTTCCTGCTATGCCTCTTTCTATCAAAATCCTTTTCAGCGCGAGGCGCGAAGGTATCGGAATAAAAAAGCGCGTTGGCCCAGTGTTTTTGCATCAACCGAGGGAACAGGTTTTCCATAAGGCTTTGCAGAAGGTTTGGCGACTGCCCCCGAAATCCTTCCAGGGCTTCCGCCCCTATGGGGTCAAGACTTCGAACGGGTGAGTTCCGAACATCTTGCAAAAGGCTCACCATGGCCCGTGTGCTCACCACCAGCATTTGCTCGGCAAAGGCCACCCCTTCGGGCCCTACCACAACACTGTCTAAAAAACCCATGGCAGAGCGCCAGGTCGGTAATCCGCCAAAAAAGATACTCTGCTTAAAGAGAAATTTTTTCATCCAAAAAGTCCACGGGGTCTGTCGCATGGTTTTTTGTAGCAAGGCCGCCGAAGCCGCGCTTGGCCTCTCGCGAAAAACTCCCAAGGCATCTTTGCTGTCCCAGTCTAAAACGCGGTCGGCCTGCATTTCAAGATAAACATGTGCCAGCCGCCCCGAACCAACGGCGGCTTCGGAGCTTTGTGGCACAAAAACATTATGAGCGACCGTGTCGGCCGATAGATGAGAAAGGTAGCCATAAGCATACGCCTCCTGTTCGGCTGTTTCCGCGAGGCGCAAAAGCAAAAGCCCTGTCTGCCAGTTATGGCTGTGCCCTTTTTTATTCAAACTCCCTTTCCCAATAAAAATATCGGGACTTAATATGCCATATAAAAATTGCCCCGGGTGCGCCATAATGCTGGCGGCGATATCCGCTGGTAAGGCCGTTAAATTTTGTAACAGCCAGTTACCGGTAACCATATGAACACCTGGCCCCCAGGCCTCGGCCCCTTGTCCCCCTAGGGCACAAAAGAACAGAACAAGGG
>CAZYJQ010000074.1:0-7525 GCA_964647835.1 uncultured Desulfovibrio sp.
ATTTGCCTGTTGCAGAAAGATTGGGGGTGAGGTTGACTGATAAACCAACGGTGCCGAAGGCCGAAACCACCTCAACCACAATATCCAAAAAAAGGACAGGGCTGGCGTTGTGAGGGGTAGCGCCGTTTTCAGAAATAACAAGGAGCAGGGTGGCGAGAACGATGATAAGCAAGGCGCAGAAGAAGAGTAATAAGGCCTTGTAATAGCTAGAGTTTTCTATGGCCTTCCCTTGAACGATAATTTGTTTTCGGTGGCGTATTTGGGCAAGGGCGCTTCCGAGTAAGACGCGGAAGGTGGTTGTTTTTATGCCGCCGGCGCATGAACCGGGGCATCCCCCGATAAACATAAGACAAATGGTGATAAGTAGAGTGACGTCGCTCAAATGAGCTAAGTTGGTGTTGGAAAATCCCGCTGTACGGCTTGTGACTGAAAGGAAAAGGGCCATGAGCCCACGTTCTGAAAAAGAGGAGGGCTCCCAGCTGGGGTTAGACCATTCCGTTATAAATACACTTAAAGCGCCGCCCACGATAAGGAAAATTGTGGTGCTCAAGGCCACTTTACTAAAATAGGTGAGCTTAACCGGGGGATTAGGATTGTCTGACAAGGGCTCATAAGAGGGTGTTTTGCGAAAGAGTTTTTTGATAGCCGCTCGGGTTTTATGGCTCAAAAAACGGTAACAGTCTTGCAGAATAAAATAGCCTAAACCGCCAAAAACAATAAGAACCATGATGCAACTGGTAACGGCCCAGTCGTTGTTAAACTGCTCCAGATTGTCCGCCCATGGGGCAAAACCAGCGTTGCAAAAGGCAGATATAGAGAGAAAAATGGCGTTGAATAGGCCAATTTTTTCGGGTTCTTGCCAATACAGGAACAAGGCGCCTGCTACTTCCAGTATAAAAATAGTACTTACCATTTTTATAAGAAAAGTTCCCAGACGAAAAGTAGGGTCAGAAAGGAGTCCTTGGCGGATGGCGAGCCTGTCGCGCAAGGATATTTTTTTACCCAACAGATAAAAAACCAAGGTTGAATAGGTGATAACGCCTATGCCGCCGAGCTGGACGAGGACAAGAACAACTACCTGCCCCCCTTGAGAAAAGGAGCTGAAAACGTCAATGCTGGCAAGACCAGTCACGCAAACCGCGGACGTAGCTATGAAGAGAGCGTCAATAAAATCAATTGGTTCTTGCGCCGCGGCGAAGGGGAGGGAAAGCAGAACGGCCCCGCCCATGATGGTGAGAAAGAAAGCCGCTATGGGCAGAATAAAAGGTGTTTTGTAGTGTTTTGTATGCATTGCCTTTGTTCACTTTGTCTAGAAAGGCGGGTGGTTCGGGAAATCCTGTTTGCCCTTGAAAGCCTGCACGGGAAATTGAGCTGGGAAAACGAGGATATGGAGTGGGAGTGCTTGTCCCTCGAAAACGAGTTTTATGCTTTTTTCAAGCAATGACAAGATTTTTTTATACGGGTGAGTGATGAATTGGGAATTGTTAGAGCAAATGCAACAAAGTATTCGCCCAGCCTCCTCTTGGTATATCATACAGTTGCTTAGGCTCTGGTTATCAAGATTACGAGTAGTGAATAAATGAGTTGAGGGACACAGGTCGGGATATCATTTTTTGCGATTTGTATGGTTAGCTCGGGTTATCGACTCCCAAGGGGCATTGGGATATGGTTAGATTACAGGGAGGGCCTTATGATAATGCTTCTCTTTCTGTTTTTCCTTATGAGTGTCGTGTTTTTCTATTTCACTCGTAAACGTATTCCTAACACCCTTATCCGTATTCTCCTTTCAGTGGTAATTTTTGTTGCCCTATCCACTGCTATGGTTGCCATAGTCAGCAAAGGACATAGCCCCCCACCCGACGCCAAAAATGTTGATTTTGAAGAAATGAAGAAGGCTCGCCAGAAATTTTATGGAAACGGGGAATAGGCTGGTTTTTAATCAGACAAAAGCCCAGGAAGGGGCTTTCCTTTTTTGTTGATTTAGTCTTGCAGGCACTGGTGTTTGTCATTATAGCTCTGAGTAGCTGGCTCAATGGCAAAAGACGCCTGTCATTCTAGGGAGCACTGAACACGAGGATAAGATAAAAAAAGGCCGGAATTACCGGCCTTTTTTGAATGCTATGAAAAGTTCTATTGGCGGAGGGAGTAGGATTTGAACCCACGGAAGGCTTGCACCCTCAACGGTTTTCAAGACCGCCGCATTCAACCACTCTGCCATCCCTCCGCGGATGAACAGATTGTTTGCACCTTATGGGCGCAAACCTCTCTCTTGAGTGGGAGTAACTTACGCAAAACTTGTTCAACTGGCAAGTAAAAAAACGATATTAACAAAGTAGAGCGGCGCGGCATCAATCAAGGCCGTCTTTTCTCGGCTATGTAGGGACGGCGGGGGCGGTTTTAGCAGGCTAAAATACTCGGAAGCCAGTGGGGAGTGACCGAGTGCCATAAACTATATCATTGGGAGCCGTGCCTTCACAGCCATTAGTAAGGTGGCAGGAGGCTAATAACAATGGATGTTGAGCATACGCCAGAGAAGATACGGCAGAGAACATGAAACATGGAGCATAAAGCAGACTGGGGGGGAGGAGGGGCGAGGGTGGTTTGGGGCTGACGCGTCAAATCAGGAGAAAAAGAGTAATAACGGCACAGGAATCAACCAAGTAGCCGAAAGAGTTCTTGCAAAGTCGGCATGACTGCTATACATAGAGGGAGTGATAAAAGAAATGTAGCCGTACATATTTTTTATGCGACACAACCTTCTACTGAAAATACCTCTGGTTTGCCCTTTGCTTGTTCATTCTTCACCTCGATGCCCCTGTTTGTAGCGGGCCGAGTGTGTCAACGAGTGTGTGGTTGGGCCTTGAATCTTTGGTATGCGGTTCAGGGGCTAAAGGGCTGGATTCGGGCAACACAAAGAATCGTTTGCTTGCTTTGTAATGAGGATAGTCCGGCAGTTGCGGCCAAAGGCTATGGCCTGACAGACCCCCTGATGCCTACGATTGGCGCTAGCGACCCACTGCTAAACCTCAAGCCATGGTCAGGTGCCACTTCATATGTGCAACCAAGGCCTTTAAACAATGGGCCACAAAAAGGCCTTTAGCTTCTGTAAGAATGCAAAGTGCTGTTTTTGAGTCCATGTGGGTGCCTTTGGAATTGAAAAATAGCGTTTGGCAGTATTTCTAGGGGCCGCGTAAAGGCGCTGTTTTCATGGAAGGACGCGGAATAAATTTTTTACATGCCCGCTTTGGTGTGGTGTGTATGGCGGTCGCTGTATGTTTGTGACCGACCTGGCTAACTTTGCGGTAACAGTCTGTTACTGAACCATTTATGTGTGGGAACCACACGACTTTTTCTCCGTTCTGTTCGAGCGGACAATTTTGAATTTGAGGACATTATGACCGATACGAAGGGTTCTGACGTACAACACGATACTATCGAGGTTGCTCAAGAGGCGAAGCCTACTTCTGCCAAAAAAGCAACTTCCAGTTCGTCTAAAACAACGAAAACATCTAGCGCTGCTAAGGCCGATGAGCCCAAAAAGGCAAGCGCGACAAAAAAAACAACTAAAACAAGCACGACGAAAAAAACAACTACAAGCAAGACCGCTGACACCAAAGAAGGCGTAGAGAAAACGGCTTCGAAGAAAAGCGCGACCGCTGCTTCTGCAGAAAAAAAACCTACAGCCACCAAAAAGGCCGCTTCTAAAAAGACGGCTACCGCTACAACGAAATCCGCAACCGCCGCAAAAAAAACGACCAAAGCAAGCGCAACAAGCGTGGCGGAATCTAAAACCTCCCCCAAAACTGCCTCAAGTAAGGCCTCTTCTTCTTTAGCCAAGGGTGCGAAAGAGGCTGAGACCACTGCGTCTTCTGGTGATGATAAAAAGGCAACAGGAACGACCAAAGCCAAGGCTCCTCAAAAAAGAGCGGCGTCTTCTGCCAAGCCTGCGGCGAGTAAAACGACTAAATCCGCAGCCACCAAAACTGCTGCGAAAACGACTAAAGCAACGAGTGCTAAACCTGCTGAAAGCGCTTCCAGTGAGTCGGTTGACAGCTCTGCCAAAGCCAGCCAGCCTGCGGTGGGTATCTTAGAAGGCTCAAAATCATTGCCTCTGGAAGGCTCCAAGGCCAAAGGCCTGCCTGCGGGCGAGGTGCATGCGGCCCTTGCCAGCCAAGAGAACAAGGCTTTACAAGAAGATAAAAAAACCGCTCTCGCTGGTTCCTCAGCCAAGTCTTTATCTGGCACCTCCAAGGCTCTTCCCGCGGGGGAGACTGATGAAGGTGAACCAAAGCCCTCTCCTGCCAAAAAAACGACTACAACGAAGAAGGCGCCTCGTAAAACGACTGCAAAAACCGCCACCAAAAGCACAAAGACCAACAAAGCCAAGGAAGAGGCGAGTGCTGATACAAAAGCGGCTTCCTCGGCAGGCTCTGAGGGATCGGCCTCGGAAGAAATTTCTGAAACGCAGGGTAAGGCGATGGCCCCCGAGAAAGGCGTTTCTGAGGAAAAATCTCCCGCTGAAAGGTCTGATCTTTCTGCTACTCAGCCTTCTGGTGATGTTTTAGGTAATGTTTCAGATGATGTTTCAGGTGATGCTTCTGGTAACACTTCTGACATTGCCGCCAATGCAGACAGTCAGGATGCGGGCGAGGGTGCCCTTGAGACGCCTGTTGCCGATGAAAAAGAAGCGGGGAAGAGAGACAGAAGACCCAATAAGAAGACTTCCTCTGCCAAGTCATCCCCTCAAAAAAGCACTAAAAGCGAGGCTGAAAAGCAAGACGATGAGGCTGAGGGTGATGGTCAGGCCGAAAAGCGTGGCAAAGCTTCTTCTAAAACAGAAGCGAAGAAAAACCAGCCACCTTCTCGTACGCAACGCCGTAAAATGTTTGTAAGCGTTATGCCCGAAGAGCAGATTGAAGTTGTTATTACTGAGGAAGGGCAGGTACAGGAATATTATGTTGAAATGCTTCAACAGCAAAAAACCAAAGGTAATATTTATAAAGCCACCATTCATAATGTCGATGCCAACCTGCAAGCGGCCTTTATCAATTATGGGGCCAATAAGAATGGGTTTTTACAGATTGATGAAGTCCATCCAGAATATTACAATGTTCCCCATGACGAAAAATCGGGCAGGCGTTTTCCTCCTATTCAAAAGGTGCTTAAGCCCGGACAAGAACTTTTAGTTCAGGTTGTCAAAGAGCCTAATGCGAGCAAAGGCGCGTTTTTAACTACCTATCTTTCCTTGGCAGGGCGTTTTTTAGTCTTAACGCCAGGACGTGAGCAGATTGGCGTCTCCCGTAAGGTGGACGATGGCGGTGAACGCGGTCGCTTGCGGGAAATGTTGGAAGACTTTAAACCCGGTCCCGGTCTCGGCGTTATTGTTCGCACGGTGAGCATTGGCATGAACAAAGCGACCTTGAAAAAGGACCTGCAAAGTTTAAAAGCCACTTGGAAAAAAGTCCGTACTTTAGGTACGGAAGAAGTGGCTCCTAAGCTTATTCATGAAGAAATTGGTCTCGCCACGCGCTCTGTTCGTGATTATCTGACTGACCAAATTGTCGAAGTGTGGCTGGATGACCCTGACACAGCCAAGGATGTGGATGAGCTTGTTTCAACGCTTTTTCCCAAAAAATCCAAACTGGTGCATGTCCATACAGATTTTAGCATATCGCTTTTCGAGCGGTTTAACCTCCAACGCCAGCTTGACCAGATTCAGTCCCGTGAAGTTCCCCTGCCATCTGGCGGGCGTTTGGTCATTGATACCACCGAAGCGCTGACAGCCATTGATATTAACTCCGGTCGCAGTGGCGGCAAGAGCAACTTTGAAGATACGGCCTTTCGCACCAACATGGAGGCCGCCAAGATGATTCCTTTGCAATTGCGTTTGCGGGATATCGGCGGTCAGGTGGTGTGCGACTTTATTGAAATGCGCGATAAAAGCCATTGGCGCGAGGTTGAAAAGACCGTTCGCGGTGCCATGAAGATTGATAGAGCGCGCCATGACGTTGGGCGTATCAGCTCCTTTGGCTTGCTTGAGCTTGTTCGCCAACGCCTCGGTTCTTCAGCAATTTCCGTTAATATGGAAGTTTGCCCCCATTGCAAAGGCAGTGGTGTGCGCAGGAATATGGAGTGGCAGAGCCAACAGGCATTGAAAGATATTGCCCGTAAAATGCGCGCCGCCAAAGAACAAAAGCAAGCGTCCATCAGCTACGGCGTGGAGGTGGGTCTCGCCATGCATCTGCTTAACAGCAAACGCCAGCGGTTAAATCATTTGGAAGACCAACTAGGCGTTAGCGTTGAAATAACCCTTGCCGAGCAAGAGTAAACCATAGGGGATGCCAGGCATCCCCTTTTTTTATACCATGAACGTATTATTGCATATGTGTTGCGGCCCCTGCGCCGTGGCGGTCATTGAACGGCTTTTGGACGAAGGGCACAAGGTAACAGGGTTTTTCTTTAACCCCAATATCCATCCCCTGTCAGAGTATATGCGCCGTCGAGAGGCCGCGGGGCAGGCTGCTAAGCATTACAGCATCCCTCTTGTTTTCGGCGATGCTCTGCCCTATGAAGAACAAGAGTGGGCTATGACGGGGCTCTCCCCGCTGGAAGAGCCCCTTGAAAGGGGCCCCCACGAAGAAGCCGACCAAAGCAACAACGACCTTGAAAATCTTCCTCCTGCCGTTAATCCCGTCCTTTGGCTGAGGATGATTCATGGGCGAGAGTACGCTCGTTGTCCCTTATGCTGGGCTTCACGCTTGCGCCAAACGGCTCGCCACGCCGCTCGTCACGGGTTTGACGCCATTACCTCAAGCCTTCTCTATTCACGCTATCAGGATCATGCGCTTCTTAAAAAACAAGGGGCAAGTTTCGCCAAGGCCCATGGTCTTGCCTTTGTCTACGCTGATTATCGGGAGCTGTGGCAATATGGCATCGATCGGTCAAAAGAGCTTGATTTATACCGCCAGCCTTACTGTGGTTGTTTGTTCAGCGAGTACGAGCGCTATGCCAAAAAATTGCAGAGAATGATAAAGAAGTGAAGAGTAAAATCTTTGTGGGATGAGCAGAGAGATATGGGGCTCTGCCCCAAACCCCGGTAAGGGCATGATGCCCTTACAACCCCGAATGGGTCTAGCTACGGGAATGAGATCTCTATTGCGCCCTCTTTTTTTGCTTTCTATAAAGCAAAAAAAGCATAATGGTTCCAAGGAAGGAACTTCCTTGGCGGATGGGTTTTAGGGAAGGCGGAGTCTTTCCTAACCAAACAGACCTTACCTGTTTTTCAACTATAAAATCCCCTGCTAAGCCATGGCTCAGCAGGGGATTTTATATGATGGATAGCATAATGATTGAGGTTGCTTTCTTTACACCTGAGGGGCGAGGCGACCGTCTTTGTCGCGGGGGCGGTTGTCGGGTTCGTCGTCATGGATAACCAATTTATCGCCAAAGATAAGGAGGATGGGGCTGGCTACGAAGATGGACGAGAAGGTTCCCACCACAACGCCGATGGCCATGATGAGGGAGA
>CAZYJQ010000075.1:0-7486 GCA_964647835.1 uncultured Desulfovibrio sp.
CCGTTATCGCCGTAACCCACGACCGCTACTTCCTTGACAATGTGGCGGGTTGGATACTCGAACTCGACCGTGGCCGCGGTATTCCTTGGAAAGGCAACTATTCCTCATGGCTGGAACAAAAAGAAAAGCGCCTCGCCAACGAAGAAAAGACAGAATCCGAACGCCAAAAGACCCTTAAGCGGGAACTTGAGTGGATTCGCATGGCTCCTAAGGGTCGTCATGCCAAAAGCAAAGCCCGCATCAACTCCTATGAAAGCCTCTTAACCACAGAAGCGGAAAAACGAGCTGCTGACCTTGAAATCTACATCCCACCGGGGCCCCGCCTGGGCAATATTGTGGTCACCGCGGAAAATGTCGCCAAAAGCATGGGCGACAAACTCCTTGTGGAAGGTATGAACTTCATTGTTCCAGCCGGAGCCATTGTGGGCATTATCGGGCCAAACGGCGCGGGTAAAACCACCCTTTTCAAAATGATTGCCGGCCAGGAAAAACCTGACAGTGGCGACCTTATCGTTGGTGATACCGTTAAACTGGCCTGGGGCGACCAAAACCGCGAAAACCTGACACCGGGCAAAACCGTGTATGAGGTCATTAGCGAAGGACACGAATTTATTAAACTCGGCACCAAAGACATTAACGCCAGAGCCTACTGCTCACGCTTTAATATTCAAGGCTCCGACCAGCAAAAAATGGTGGATGTTCTTTCTGGCGGTGAAAGAAACAGAGTTCATCTGGCTCTAATGCTCAAAGAAGGCGCCAACGTCCTCCTCCTTGACGAACCCACCAACGATCTCGACGTGAACACCATGCGAGCCCTCGAAGAAGCCCTTGAAAACTTCGCTGGCACTGTCTTTGTCATCAGTCACGACCGCTGGTTTTTGGACAGAATCGCCAGCCATATTCTGGCCTTTGAAGGTGACTCCACCACCACTTTCTTTGATGGTAACTACACGGAATACGAAGAAGACAAGCGTAAGCGCCTCGGCAAGGAAGCTGAAACGCCACACCGCCCCAAATTCCGTAAACTGACACGATAGTGACGATGCCGCGGTACTGAGGGCTCGCGTGGGGGCTAGCTAGCTAGCTACGCCTAACGGCGTTCCTTTTACGAAAACAGGCAAGGCTAGAACCGGCAAACACCTCACGAACCGCCCAAAAATACACCAAAGGGGGAAGGTCACACTTCCCCTTTTATCATCCATTGGGTTTGCATTGAGACTCCCCTCTTTCAGCTGTTACCTTTTCTAAAAAATCGCTTTTTTGATGATGGACAGGACGCTAACCCCTCTGTGAGTTATGCGTACCAAACCTGCCCCTCGCCCCTTGCCACCCCCCCTAAAGGTGTATACACTTCCCTAAAGCAGTTGTCTTTTCAAGTTATCTATCTACAATTAAATCAGAATGATAGACTGTATTCATTCTCCAGCGAGGCAGGCGACGCCTGTGAGTTTGTTCTCTTTGTTCTTCGTGGCGTTTTGTTGCCCGTGTAGTCCCGTGTAGCCCTATGAGTCACATGGAGCCCCATGTAGTCCCTGGAGCTTTAATTGTCCTCGTCACCGTAATTGTCTTAACCGGCCTGATTACCAGAATCCTTTAAGCCCCTAAGGTCGCTCTTCTCAAGTTTGGATTTTCTTTATGTCAACACCCCGAAAACCAGTATCTCTCCCCTTGGTGCCTTCTGATGTAGCTCTCGAGGCTGAACCTCGCCCCAAGGACAGCGCCACCAATAATGATACGGTTTTCCCCCTGCCTCGCAAGGTCGCCGAAATCACCCTTTTCACCCCGCCCTTTCAAAGCCTTACCTATCTTTTGCCAGCATACTTACCCGAAGAAAGCTGGTCTGTGGGACAACGGGTTGCCGTTCCTTTGGGCAGGGGCATTCGGGCGGGGCTCATAGCCAGGTTTTCTCTTTTAACCGAAAAACCAAGTTTTATAGTAAAAAGCCTGCTCTGGCCCCTTGAAAAAGAGCCTCTCCTTTCCGAGGGCTATTGCGACCTTATTCAACAAATTGCCCTGCGCCATACCTTCCATCCCGGACAAATTTTCGGCGGGGTTTTACCTGTGGGCCTGCGTCAAGCAAACCTCTCCTTACGAGTTTGGGGAGAAGGGAAACCACAAGATGTATCCCTGCGCTCATTGACAAAACTAACCCAAAGCGAACTTATTCGCCTTGGCGAACTTTGGCTTGCCAACTCCGCCGATATACGACGCCCCAGCACACGAACCACAGAAGTTTGCCACCTTGTGCATAACCCTCCCTGGCCTGTGCGTCCCATCGCTAAAAAGCAAATTGCTCTTTTAGAAACCTTACTCGACAAGGGCCCTCTCACCCGTAAAAAGCTTTTGGCGGGCCAAGGCACCAGTGCGGGTTCAGCCCTGACAGCTCTCCTCAATAAAAATCTGGTGGTCATAAAACCCGATGCCGGCTTAAGTATTGATGAACCCGTCATCCCGCCACCTCCCTCGGTAAGCCAAGGATTTACCCTCACACCAGCCCAAGAGAAGGTCTATACCCCCCTTGAAAAAGCGCTGGATGAAAGCCTTGAGCATGAACGTTCCAGCACCCACCTTCTCTTTGGGGTCACCGGAAGCGGTAAAACCGCCATCTATCTTGAGCTTGCCATGAAAGGCCTGAAGGCAGGGCGTTCCACACTGCTGCTGGCGCCAGAAGTCGCCCTCGCCTATAAACTCTATAATGATGTAAAAAACGCTTTCCCCGGCACCTTGTGTTACCTCTATCATGGTTCTTTAAGCCCCACCGTTCGAGAAGATATCTTTCGCACCGTAGCCACTGATAACCAGCCTGCCATCATCGTTGGCACGCGCTCCGCCCTTTTCTTGCCTGTTCAACACCCCGCCCTCATTGTCCTCGACGAAGAGCATGATGGTTCTTTTAAACAGGACGAAGGACTTTCCTATCAGGCCAAAGAAATAGCCTGGTATAGAGCAGACCGTCATGGAGCGCTTTTATTGCTCGGCTCGGCAACCCCTGATATTAAAAGTTTTTATGCCTCTGAAAATGGTGCCATCCCCCTCCATGAACTCAATGAAAGGGTCAGCGGCGGAAATCTTCCCGCCATCCAACTCGTACAGCTTGGAAAACAGGCCACCAGCAGTACGGGCGGCCTTATGCCTGAAAGCATCACCGCCCTTGATGCCTGTATAAAGAGCGGCGACCAAGCCATTATCCTTCTCAACAGGCGCGGCTACGCACCTGTTTTATACTGCCTAGGCTGCGGTACTGTCGTCAAATGCCCTTCCTGCGACATTGGCCTTGCCTACCATAAGGGTCGAGAGCGTCTTCTATGTCACTACTGTGGTTATACAACCCCCTTTCCTACCCCATGCCCTAGCTGTAACTCGATGAATTTTCTGCCCATGGGTGATGGCACTGAAAAACTTGAAGAATTTCTTGGCGCCCATCTCCCCGCCGGAACAGGCGTCTTGCGCCTTGATAGAGACAGCACGCGACGCCAAGGGAGTATGGAGGCCATTCTCAAAGCCTTCGCCCAAAAAGAGGCTCAAGTGTTGGTGGGCACTCAAATGCTTTCCAAGGGTCACCACTTTCCCGATGTGACCCTTGCTATTATTGTTGATGCCGACCTTGGTCTTAACCTGCCCGATTATCGCGCGGCTGAGCGAACATTTCAGCTTATTACCCAGTCTTCGGGGCGTTCGGGCCGCGGCGAAAAAGAAGGCCAAGTCCTCATCCAAACCCGCACCCCCAACCACTATTGCTGGTCCTACGTTATGGCGGGCGACTACCGTGGGTTTTATGACAATGAACTGGCTCTGCGCAAAAAGTTTTCCTATCCTCCCTTCATTCGCATCGCCCTTATCCGCATTTCCCATGAGCTTCAAGACCAAGGGGCAGAGGAAATTGTAGAACAAATAAGAGCCTTTCTCCAACAACAAGCGCCTTCCCTTGATATAACGGTGCTGGGCCCTTCCCCTGCCCCCCTGCCCTTTCTCAAAGGAAGAAAACGGTACAACTGCCTTCTCAAAAGCCACAACTGGCAAAATATCCGAGGTCTTTTTACCTCATTGAGAACCTTGACTGACAGTCGCAAAAAACAATCGAGCCTGCGAATAACCCTTGATTTAGACCCTGTTAATATGTTGTAAAGTCGGCATATTTCTCAAAAGAATACGTCTGGTCTTGCTGCCTCAATAAGACTTAACGCTGTTCAAAACATCCGCGTGCCAGCGTCAGTAAATCCAGACTCCCTTACTCTTACTTTACTGTTGTCTTTCTTGGCAGACTGACGTAGTATCCCCACTTTATCCCTAGTTAATAACCATGCGATAGGTGGACACTGAACTGCTTTGTTTCATAAAACACCTTTCGCTCGGTTCCAACTGACTCCACAGTAGCCCTCAGGTATGCCCCGTTCGTAGAAGCTTCGTGGTAGCCTGCTTAACAATCACCTTTACCCCCACTACTTATGAACCAGACATCAGCCGTATCTTTGTGTTTTCATCGTTTGGGCGTTTGGCTTTCTCTGGCCGTTTGCGCGCTCTTCTTCACCGCCACTGTCCTGCCTACCCCCAAAGCCTGTGCCGAGGGTTTCGCTCTGTATGAATGGAGCGCGCGAGGCATAGCCCTTGGCGGAGCCACCATGGCTCGCAGACCCGACCCCTCGGCAGTGGCCTATAACCCTGCCCTCATCACACGCCTGCCTGGTGTTCACGTTCAGGGCGGCATGAGTTTTGTTACTCCCCACGGGAAAATCACCACCTACGAAGCTGGCAGATCCCCCATAACCGATACGGTCAATACCCGTACTTGGTACATCCCCCACGGATATTATACGCACCAGCTGAACGACAAATGGACCTTTGGCATGGGCATGTTCTCACGCTTTGGCCTTGGCTTTAAGTATGCCAACGACTGGGAAGGGCGTTTTAACGCCCGTGCTGTTAGCTTGCAAAGTGCCTCGCTAACCCCTGTGATGGCTTATAAGGTCAACGACAAGCTCTCCCTCGCCGCAGGCTTGGATTTGATGTATGTCACCCTCGACATCACGAAAAACAGCAAAGTAATGATGGATGGGAGACAGATAGGGGAAGTACAAAGTCAGGTCAAAGGCGCCGATGGTTTTGCCTTTGGGGGTGTTTTCTCGGCTCACTACCAGTTCAACGAAAATTGGGCGGCGGGGATTAACTACCGCACCCAAGCCCGCATTAGAGCTCGCGGCGAAAACGAATTTAAACATGTGAACGGTCCTACCGCTATTATGCAAAAATTCCCCGACTCCGGCGCGCGCGGCACGGTTATCCTGCCTGACTCCCTTGCCTTTGGTCTCGCCTGGATGCCCACGGAAAAGTTCTCCCTTGAAGGCGGAGCCACTTGGACTCGCTGGAGCCACTTCCGCACCCTGCGTATCCACCTTGGCGACCCCATGGATCATGTGGCCGAGAGCAAAAAACAATGGAGCGACAGCTGGCGCATCAACGTTGGCGCTGAATATGACGTGACCGACTGGCTGGCCCTGCGCGCGGGTTACGTCTATGACCAATCCCCCATGACCTCCAGCTGGGCCGATTACCTTGTGCCTACCAACGGCCGCCATATCTATTCTGTGGGAACCGGTATTAAATATGACAACTGGACCTTTGACGCGGCTTATGGCTACGTTGACATTGATGGTCGTCGCTACCAGAAAAAGAACGATGCCAGCAATGAATACCACGGTGTCCTTGATTCAAAGACCCATGGCGGCATGTCCCACATTATGTCCTTTTCCATCGGCTACCAGTTCTAACCTTACCCCCCTTCAAGCTAAGGAAAAGCCCCTTGCCCCACGGTGAGGGGCTTTTTTATAAGGAGAGTCAGGAGTCTGTCATCCATGAAGGCTACTGCGCCGTGGAATAATGGAATTTATTAAGGAACCCATTTAAGAACAAGTGCCCTTCAGCCCCGCAAAAAGGTTTAAAAAAATGAAGTACCGAGGCTGATGAGTTTTAGGGAAGCGGAGCCTTCTCTGAAAAAAGGACGCTTCAATAACATAAGCTGTGCAATGGCCTCAATTTTCAAATGCTCGCTTTGCTCCCTTGTGTTTTTCTTAAGAGCATTCTAGTATTAAAGATTCTCTGAATTTAATCTCGTCTTCTTGGCACATCCTATGCCTTGGGAGCATTTTAACCCAATGCGAAAAGTTATTAACCCTTTTACCCTTGCGTCCTCAAGATTTACGCATCGTTGTTTATGGAGACAGTCATGAATGTTCGCTATGAATTATTGCCACAAGCACAGCAAAAACAGCTTCCTGCGGACCAATCCTCCCTTGGGTTTGGTAACCTGCGCACCAACCACATGTTTGTGATGGATTATGTTGACGGGCAATGGCAAGACCAGCGAATTATTCCCTATGGCGCCTTTGACGACATAGCTCCCGGAAGCATCGCCCTACACTATGGGCAAACAATTTTTGAAGGTGCCAAAGCCTTTCAACACCCCAATGGGGAAATTTACACCTTCCGCTACGACATGAACATTGAACGCTTCAATAAATCAGCGGAAATTATTTGTATGCCTACCGTTCCTGTGGATATGCATATGAAGGCTGTTCAGATGCTCCTCGACGTTGAGCGAGAGTGGTGCCCCACGGTTCCCGAATCCTCCATTTATATCCGTCCTTTCATGTTTGCCACGGAAGATACCCTCGGCGTTCGCCCCGCCACCCGTTTTCGCTTTTGCATAATGCTTTCCCCTAGCGGGCCATACTACGCTGGCGGTTTTAACGAAGCCGTTACTTTACTGGTGACAAAAAACTTCCACCGAGCCGTTGCCGGAGGCACTGGCGAAGCTAAATGCGGCGGCAACTACGGCGCTGGAATGCTTGCCACCAAGGCAGCCGAAGCCAAAGGTTGCTCACAGGTTCTTTACTTAGATGCCACCAATACCACCATTGAAGAAGCTGGTTCCATGAACCACTATCATGTTTTAAAAGACGGAACCTTCATTATTCCCCAATTTACCGGAACCATCTTACGCTCCATTACTTCCCGCTCCATGCTGGAACTTGCCGAGGCTGGCGTCATTAAGGCGCGGCAGGAAATCGTGAACCTTGACGACTTTGTTAAGGCCATTACACAAGGCGAAATCATTGAAGCGGGGGGCTTTGGAACAGCGGCGGTCATTAGCCCTGTGGCGCGTTATATTTTTGACGACGGAACCGAACTTAAGGTTGGCGATGGCAAACCCGGCGCTCACTCAGCTAAGCTCTATCAGCTCTATTCCGACTTTCAAACAGGCAAAAAAGAAGCTCCCCAAGGCTGGATGCAGGAAGTTCCTCATTTTTAACTCCCAAGCGCTCTATGCAAAGCCGCGTCAGTCACGCTTCTTATGGTAACCCCATTGGAAACCACCGACATTGCAAAGCTCCCATCGGGACGAAACGCCTGGAGACGAAAAGAAAGACCACTCGCTTAGCGGGTGGTCTTTTTCTTTCAAGCCCAGAAAACATCGGCAATCGTTTTTTCA
>CAZYJQ010000076.1:0-7352 GCA_964647835.1 uncultured Desulfovibrio sp.
ATTCACCAGAACATCTTGGGCACAAACGCCAGCCAAGGCCACCAACAAAGAAAAATAATCGAGGGACCCTAGCCATCTGGCGATCTCGTAACCTAACGGCCCGGCGACCAAACAGCCAGAGTCTTTGCCTTCGTGTCTTACACTGAACGGCAAACCATCGCACAGATAATTCAAACAGTCGAGAGCAAGAGCGCAGACTTCAAAGGGGTTCGAGTCAAGCAATCGAGCTTCGCTGGATTTTCTTTTGACCGTCTGGTAAAATGCTTACACCGATTTATCATGCCCCTTAGGCATGCACCCATTGCCCGAAACTGTTAGAAACATTAGAAAGCCAAAGACAACCCAAACAAAACGACCAGCACAGCCAAATAACACTACCAGGCAACATAACGGACAACACAACCAGATGACATAAGCTTACAATGTAACAGGCACTAGACAGAAAGAAAACAGATACTAGACATAGACAAGACATATGCTGGGCAAAAACAATAACTGCTCAAGGCTAAGACAATATCCCCTCCTGCCCCGCGCCCCGCGCCCCGCTCCCTTGCCCTTTTCCCCACCGCTGTGCTCCATCCGTTCAACGGCATCATAATGGCTGGCTTCTTACCTTGAGGGATGACATGCCTTCCATGGCGCGCAAAAGGTACATATACCTACATATATCTGTCTTCTCTATCTATAAAGACACCCTGCGTGACAAGGGCCTGTCCCATGCAAAGAAGATGCATGGATAACAAGACACAAAAGTTACTCTAAAGGCCGGCTCAGGGGCTCGGACAAAAGCCTCTGAACAAACCGCCACAAAAATGGTCTAGCCAAATCGCCATAACACAGAGCAAAGGGAAGCTGTTAAGCCCAAAGCACTAGGCAAATGCGAGAAGCTCCCTTTTCATCCGAAGGAAGAGAGTACCAAAACAAAGAGCCACTTCAACTTTTTCACTTTCGGAGCAGAGTTTTTGTTGTAAGTTTAAACAGAAAAGTGTATGGCTCTTCTTCGTCAAAAATCACATGACGAGCGCAACCTTTTTGCCCGACCTTTGTGGCGGGTTGTCCGCGGCTTTACCGCGGGGTTTCTTCAACCTCAAGACCCTAATACGGAAGGAACTGCCTTGGAATCATCCCCTAACATCTTCGAACTCAATGGTATTTCAAAGTATTTTGATAATACCTGTGCCCTGTATAATATCAATTTATCCATCGCCAACGGTGAGTTTCTTACCCTTTTGGGCCCTTCGGGGTGCGGAAAAACGACTATTTTACGGTTGTTATCCGGCTTCGAGCGCCCGAGCGAAGGCGAAATATATCTCAACGGCAAGCTCATCAATGACACGGCCCCTGAAAAACGTCAGGTCAACACGGTTTTTCAAAACTACGCCCTCTTCCCCCATATGACCGTATGGGACAACGTGGCCTTCGGCTTACGAATGAAGCACACCCCCAAAGAAGAACTCGCCGACACTGTCTCCGAAGTCTTGCGCCGTGTGCGTTTGGAAAAATTCGGCTCTCGCATGCCCCGCGAGCTTTCAGGCGGTCAGCAACAACGTGTGGCCATTGCCCGCGCCATTGTTATGAATCCCCTCGCCCTCCTGCTGGACGAGCCTTTTAGCGCCCTTGACCTCAAATTGCGTAAAGAAATGCAGTATGAAATCAAGCACCTGCAAAGACAGCTTGGCATTTCTTTCGTTTTCGTCACCCACGACCAGCAAGAAGCCTTCGCCATGTCCGACAGGGTCGTTGTTATGAACAACGGCGTTATCGAACAAATCGGTTCGCCCCAAGAGATTTATGAAGAACCAGAAAACCTCTATGTAGCTCGTTTTGTTGGCGATATTAACGTCCTTGAAGCCACCATCACCGAAGTCAACGAAGACGGCAGCACCATGGCTGACGTGGAAGGCACTATCTTCCCTTTGCGCGCCAAAAGAGAGCTGGAAGTTGGTCAAAAAGTGCAGGTTCTTCTGCGCCCCGAAGACCTTAAGATTTACCTTGAGCGTGACCACGCCCAAGACCCTCCTTACCTCAAAGGAAAAATTGACGAAACCGTCTATAAAGGAGCCACTGTTGATATCCTGCTCACGCTGGACAACGGCAGAAAGCTTCAAGCGGCGGAATTTTTTAACGAGGACGACGAAGACATTGTTTATCGGCCCGGCGAAAGCGTTACCGTAACCTGGGTAGAAGGCTGGGAAGTCGTTCTGGACGAGGATGAAGAATAATGCGGCAAGGCTCTTTTTTCAAACGCTTTAGCGTAGGAACATCGTGGCTGTGGCTGGGAGCCTTTGCCATTATCCCCAACCTCGCGCTCCTTATCGTGGCTCTTTTAGACAAAGAGTCCATGAACTTTTTCATTCCGCTCCTCACCCTCGATAACTTTATCTCCCTGTTCGATCCGGTCTTTCTCACGGTTCTCGCGGATTCCTTTCTCCTGGCCTTTTTAAGCACGCTCCTCTGCCTTGCCATAGGCTACCCCTTTGCCTATTACATCGCTCAAACCCACCTGCGTTGGCGCCCATGGCTTTTGCTCTTAGTTATTATTCCTTTTTGGACCAACTCGCTCATTCGAACCTACGCCCTTATTCTCATCCTCGGCGCACAGGGCATGATTAACAAGGTTTTGCTTGGCCTGGGGATTATCACTCAGCCCTTGGAAATGATGTACACCTCGTTCGCGGTATTCATCGGACTTTCCTACACCTTGTTGCCTTTTATGGTGCTCCCCCTTTACGCCTCCATTGAAAAACTTGACCCCAAGCTGGCTGACGCCGCCAAAGACTTAGGCGCAGGCTCCATCCGGGCTTTTTGGCACATCACCTTGCCCCTCACTGCGCCGGGCATTATGGCGGGCTGCATTTTAGTGTTCCTGCCTGCCCTCGGCATCTTCTATGTTCCCGAGATATTAGGCGGAGCCACCAACCTGCTCCTTGGCACCTTTATTAAAAACCAGTTCCTGGTCGCCAACAACTGGCCCCTTGGAGCCGCCGCAAGTTCGGTTATGACTATCATGCTGGGCGTTTTGGCCCTCACCTATAAAATAGTCAGCAAAAAAACAGGCAGTAGCATGGGCGAAAGTCTGCTCGGTTCAACCATCGGCAAGGGAGGCAATGAATAATGAAAAAGAACGCCAAACGTCTTTATATGCTTCTTGTCTATGGTTTTTTCTACATTCCCTTGCTGGTGGTCTTTGTCTATTCTTTTAACAACGCCAAATACACTACCGCTTGGAAGGGCTTCACTTGGAAATGGTACGAAGTTCTCTTCGCCAACAAAGCCATTCTCGACGCCGCCCTCAACTCCGTCATGGTAGCGGTCTGCGCGGCCTCCCTCGCCACCTTTTTGGGAACCCTCGCCGCCATCGCCCTCAAACGCTATAAGTTTACTGGCAAAGACAGCATGTACGGCAGTATCCTCATGCTGACTATTTCGCCTGATATCGTTATGGGTATTGCCTTTTTAGTCGTTTTCATCGCTTTTCACATTGAGCTTGGATTTTTCACCCTGCTCATTGCCCACACAGCTTTGTGCGCCCCCTTTGTGGCCCTCACCGTGCTGGGTCGCCTCGATGAATTTGACGAGCACCTTATTGAAGCCGCGCGCGATCTTGGGGCTTCTGAAACCCAAGCCTTGCGCAAGATTCTTCTTCCCCTGACAACACCTGCGATTTTAGCCGGGTGGCTCTTGAGCTTTACCTTGTCCATGGACGACGTACTCATCAGCGCCTTTGTCACTGGCCCAACCTTCGAAGTTCTCCCCGTTCGCATCTACTCCATGGTCAAACTAGGAGTTAAGCCAGATGTTAATGCCCTGTCCGCCATTATGTTTACCCTAACCCTTACCCTTGTCCTTACCGCACAAGGCATTATGCATATCAGGAGACGATAAATGAAAAAGAACTGTCTTGCTCTCATCATGAGCCTATCCCTTATGACCGTTATGGCTGTGGGCGCCATCTCGCTGGCTCCCGCCAATGCCGAAGCCGCCCCTAAAAATGCCGGTAAAGTCGTTGTCTATAACTGGTCTGAATATATACCCCAGCCTGTCCTTGATAATTTCACCAAAGAAACGGGCATCGAAGTTGTTTATTCGACCTTTGAATCCAACGAAGCCATGATAGCCAAGGTAAAACTCATGAAGGGCAAAGGCTACGACGTCGTGGTTCCTTCTTCATACTTCATCGAAATTATGAACAAAGACGATCTCCTCGCCGAAATTGACCATAAAAAACTGCCCAATCTGGCGAACCTCGACCCCAAGTGGTTCGGTCATGACTACGACCCTGAAAATAAATATAGTATTCCCTACATGTGGGGATTTGTCGGCCTTGCCTACAACAAAAAATATGTGAAGCCCGAACAAATGACCAAATGGGCCGACCTGCTCCGTCCTGAATTCAAGGGTAAAATCATCATGACAGACGACTTGCGCGACGCCTATACCCTCGCCCTGAAAGCCGTTGGCAGAAAAGCCACGGAAATCAGCGAAGAAGGCATTAGGGACGCCTATGAATTCATGGTGAAAATGAAGCCCTCGGTACGGATTTTTGACGTTACCGCCACCAAACAATCCCTCATCAGCGAAGAAGTTTGGGTCGGGCCCATCTGGAACGGCGATTTCCTCGTTGCCAAAGAAGAAAACGAAGACCTCGAGTTTGTTTTCCCCGAAGAGGGCGCGGTTCTTTGGATGGATACCTTCGTTATCCCCAAGGGCGCTGAAAACATGGATAACGCCCACGCGTTCATCAACTACATGCTCCGCCCCGATGTCGCGGCCGAATGCGTAGCCGAGTTTCGCTATTCCACCCCCAACGCCAAAGTCCTCGAACTGCTCCCTGAAGAAGATAAAAACAACCCTGTTCTTATCCCCACAGACGAAAACTACAATAAAGCGGAATTTCCCGCTGAAGTTGGCGACGCCATCAGCATCTATCAAAAATACTGGGAAATGCTGAAAACGAACCAGTAAGAAAAACTGCTATTAATATCACAAGAGCCGCTTTATGCGGCTCTTGTAGTTAGAAAGGACCTTGAACGGGGTGAGGTATTGAAGGGGGTCCAAGGGGAGAAGTCCCCTTGGTAGATGGGGGCTGGAGGGCAAAGCCTCCCTCAAAAAACACTTTAGTGCACCCCTCACCTGCCAAGACCAACCAACCCTATTGACCTTCTTGCCCTTGCCTTGTAAGGTGCTATACCGTTTTATAACTCTGCGCGGGGCCCTCTCATTAGCGCTTTTTCCATACGCCCCAATTGCGACAAACCAGACACGACAAACCAGATACTACACCCTGATAGTATGAGCCAGCTAGTATGAATCTGGCACCACGAGCCTACAACTATGACCAATGAACCCATCATCGCCATTGAAGGATTAGAAAAACGCTTTGGTGACGCCGTTATCCTGCGTGACATTTCCTTCTCCATTCAAAAAGGAGAAGTCTTTGGTATAGTCGGTCACTCTGGCGCAGGAAAATCAACCCTTCTTCGGTGCCTCAACGGTCTTGAGGATTATCAGGCCGGCAGTGTTCAGGTGCGGGGCAAAGAGGTGCGCGACCTTAACAGTAGCGGCATGAAAAATTTACGGCGCGACATGGGCATGGTTTTTCAAACCTTCAACCTCATGTCCAGCAAAAACGTTTTTGAAAATATCGCTTTTCCTTTGCAAGTGTGGCACACGCCTCGCAAGCAAATCAAAGAACGGGTTTCGGAACTTCTCGCCCTCGTTGGCCTTTCAGACAAAAAAGATGTTCGGGTTCAAAGTCTTTCAGGCGGTCAAAAACAACGGGTAGGCATTGCCAGGGCGCTCGCTCTTTCACCCAGCATTTTACTGTGTGACGAAGCCACCTCGGCCCTCGACCCCAAAACTACCCTTTCCATTCTCGATCTTTTAGAGGATATCCGCACCCAGCTCGGCCTGACCATCATTGTGGTTACCCACCAAATGGAAGTGGTCAAACGCTCTTGCCACCGAGTGCTCTTACTGGACAAAGGAATAACCCAAGGCATCGGTAACACGGACGAGCTTTTCCTCGCCCCCACCACCGATATGAAAAAACTTATTACCGACGAGTTTACCCTTATTCCGGGCGGCACCAACATCCGCCTCTGGTTCCCCAAAGACATTGCCAAAGACGCCGTCATTACCACTATGGCGCGCGAGCTGAATGTGGATTTCTCCATCATCGGCGGCAAGTTAGAGCGCTATCTCGACGATGTTCGCGGGTTTCTTATGATTAACGTAGCAGACAAAGACCTTGAAAATGTCCTGAATTACCTGCAAAAAGAGCAACTCTATTGGGAGGTAATGGACGATGAGTAATGTTATGGACCTCCTTGCGCATCTGCCTACAAGCATTTATGCATCCTACATGGCCATTCAAGCGGAATTGCTGGTGGCCTTTTGGGAAACCCTTTATATGACGGTGATTTCCACGGTACTCTCGCTTATTATCGGTTTCGGCCTCGCCATTCTCATGATTATGACCGGACCCGGCGGACTTCACCCCAAGCCCCGCCTGTACTCGTTTTTGGACGTTGGCGTAAACCTTTTGCGCTCACTGCCCTTTATCATCCTGATTATTTTCATCATCCCCCTCACCCGTTTCGTCATGGGAACAAGCATTGGCACAACAGCCACCCTCTTCCCCCTCACCGTAGCGGCGGCGCCTTTCGCCGCTCGCCTCATCGAAGGGTGCTTTCTCGAAGTGGACAAGGGCGTTATCGAAGCCGCCCGCTCTTTCGGAGCCAACCGCTGGCAAATTATCCTCAAGGTTATGCTCCCCGAAGCCCTGCCCTCCATTGTGCTCAATATCGCTGTCCTCGCCATTGCTCTGCTTGGCTACTCCGCCATGGCAGGTGCTGTTGGCGGCGGAGGCCTTGGTGACCTTGCCTACCGTGTTGGCTATATCCGCTTCCAGACCGATGTCACCATCTGGTGCATAGTCGCCCTCATTATCCAAGTGCAGTGCATCCAGTCCCTTGGTAACTGGACTTATCGCCGTCTGCGTTAGTATAGACTTATTTTATCTGAGAATGAGCTTTTTATATGGAGCTCCGCTCCAAACCTCGGCAAGGGCATGATGCCCTTGCAACCCCCAATGGAGGAGTGAACAGCGAGAGGGCAAGGCCTTTGCCCCTGTCCCCTTGCATTCCTATTCCAAGAGTTTCTCAACGGGCTTGCCTTTCTCCTTCATCCATTCAATTCTCACTTTTTTGGCCATGCCAAATGAAGCAAAAAAGAATACAGGTTCCAAAGAGCGAAGCTCTTTGGTGGATGGGTTTTAGGGAAGGCAAAGCCCTTCCCTAAAAAATGTTCCCCAGCCCATATCCCTGCCTCAGGCTAACATGAAACTCCTT
>CAZYJQ010000077.1:0-7131 GCA_964647835.1 uncultured Desulfovibrio sp.
ACGATATCGGCCCTTGCTTTGAAGGTGGCGGTGGCGGTTACACTCGTATCGTTAAAATGACTATGCCCCGTAAAGGGGACGCAGCTCCCATGGTTACCATGGAGTTGACCAAGTATAACCCCACAACTTTGGCTGAAAAGGCAACTCCAGAAGCCGAAGCCTAAAGTATCTTAAAGAATCCCGCTTGGCGGGATTCTTTTTTTTCCCGTTGTCGTGCTGTCTTATTCTCTCCCCTTTAGCGCTTCTTTTGCTTCTGATATACCTCCACCATCAGCACGCCACCATCTTTCTCTTTTTTTGACACTTTTTTCCTCCCCCATTTTTCGGGTCTATGCTAATAATAGCCATTAGTCAGCGTTTTTTCGTTTATTGTTGTCCGGTTGCTTACTCTTATTCTTCTTTTTTCCCTCGTCATTGGATTGAGGACGTGTAGAGATTGCTATGGCTTCTAATATCTGGTGTTCAAGAAACTGTGTGTTTGCTGGTGCTGCTGAGAAATGTTCTTTGCTTGACAGGCTTGGTGTTCCCAATGAATTTGTCGCTCGTGCTGCCGCTTCTTACTTTAATGAAGAACTGTTCCATGAACATCTTTCAGAAGCTACCAAGCGTGATGTCTTAGACGCCTTTTCCTCTTTCATTCTTAAGCGGAACTATTCTGACGAAGCCCTTGTCGATTTATTTCGTACTCGGGATAAGATTATTACTCAGCCCTTTAAAGAGCTCTCTAAGAAACTTGCCCTTGAATCCGCCAAAGCGGTTTTTTCCTTAAATCAATCCCTTGATACCCATATTCTCAGTCTTTCCAACCTTGAAACAGAGGTTATTTCCCTCTTCGACAAAGACGCGCCCAAAGATGAAATTGTTTCCTTGGTACAGACATCCTTTGCCGATGTGAAGTCTTCCCTTGAAACCAATATGGGTAAATTGAAAAACCTGGCCTTATTCGACCCCACGAGCTCTTTATCCAATCGCCGTTCCTTCGATGCCTTTCTGCTTGAGACCGTTGAAAAGCATAGACAAGAAGGCCAGCTCATCGGTCTTGCGATGTTTGATATTGATAATTTTAAAGGCTTTAACGATGTCTATGGGCATCGGGTGGGCGATCAGGTCATCGCCTTGGTGGGACGTGAAATGCGTCTTATGTCCGAACGCGAGGAAGATGGCCATACTCGTTTCTTTCCCGCACGTTTTGGCGGCGAGGAGTTCGCTGTTATTGCTTCTGGCCCTCACGCCCAAATCTTACCTTCGTTGGCTGATCGTATTCGCGAGTCGGTCTGTTCCTTTAACTTCCTTATTCGTGATACCGAAGGAAATGTTCTCCAAGATAAAGTTCGAATTTCCGTTAGCGCAGGCGTTGTGCTCTCTTCGGTCGACTCCCCTAGCCTGGATGAGGATTCTCTCGTGGAACAGGCAGACAAGGCCCTTTATGCCGCTAAAAACGCTGGTAAAAACAGAGTTTATCTCTGTAGTAAGTCCAGTGCGGTACCCTACGTACTCATCTCACGATAATTTTTTCCTGCCCCTGAACCTTTCGCTATTAGCATGACCTTCAGACACCCTGAGGGTCTTTTTTATGAGCTGAATACGTTTCGCGTATAGTTCTGTTTGCTTTTTCTGGATGCTTTCATTCCACCTTCGGGTTGCTTCCTTGTCTTGCTTGAGTCTCGGTATTCTCTGGCTTTGTACTTTGCAGGTTCTTGTCCTGTCCCTTGCCCTGCCATTTGGCCAGTCTGCACGTATGTGTCTATGTGCATGTACCTGTGATGGTATAGGTCTTTTGGTGTCTGTATCTGCCTTGGTTTGCTTGCCTCGTCCCCGTCTAGCCTTTACTTGCGTCTTGCCTCGTGTCTCTCAAGCCATTGCTGACCCTCTGTCTTGGCCGCACTGACAGTATCAAACCCCTGCTTAAGCCGTGTAGACGAGGGTAATGTCGTGCATTTTTAGGCGTGTATACCAGCCTTACTGTATAGCAAAAATTTCATACTTATCGTTCCTTTCAGTTGATGAAATAAGCAAGAGGAACAACCCTCCACAGAGATGCGTTTGAAGACAGCCCTTTTATTGCGGCAAGCTTCATAGCGGCAGGCTGGGCTCATTGTGCCAGGCAAAGCGGCTTTAAGGTGGCGTATAGGCCAGCCTTTGGGGATAGGAGGCCAGGGATTGGCACAGCATAGCACCACAGGAGGTAGCCTATAATAAAGCCAGCACCTAGGGACAAGAGTTAGTGGGAGGAAGTCTTTATGGGCCAGGATTCATTGGGGGAGGGTATAGGGAAGGCAACCAAATTTAAGAAGCGTATTTCACAAGGGGGACGAGAGGGTTGTTTATTTGAATGGGCTTCAAAACCAATGGACCTTTACTTAGCCCATTGGATTGCTGCTCGAGTCTTGGTGGAGGACATCGGTTTTCGTTGGGCTTATACCCCTTTGTGGGAAATAAACCCGAAAGGTTGGTAAGCCTTGCTCGCGCGTGGGAAAGAGAGGCTTGTCCGTGGCGGAATGCTTGCTTATTGTGGCGGAGGATTGGCGGGCATATCCTTGGCCTTTTGTTTTTCCATGGTTTCCGTTTCCATGAACATGGCGAAGAGCAGGGCCAGGGTTGATTGATTTTCTTGCGTAGGTTCACATAAGTCTTGTATTTGCCTTGGATCAACGGTTTCTATAATCCTTTTGGCGAACATGGTGGCCCATTTGCTATACAGTTCTTTGGGCAAGGGAGGGATGGCCTCAGCAAGTTCAGCGATGGCGCTGTCAGACATAGTTTGATTTGACAGGGCTAAAACTTCGCGGAGAGCCTCATGGCGGTGCTCCGCATCGGTACTAAAACGGTTAACGATGCTTTCGATGATATGTTGTTTATACTTATCCATTGGATATTTCTCTTCTCTCTGGTGGTCTTTATGAGGACAGGCTAGCGCTGTTATGCGAGGGTTCGTTTCGCGCTGCCAGGTGTTGTTATCTCGCTGTACTTAACACTTTATTCGCCGCTCTTATTGCCTTCAGAAATCTCGCCGGGAAGTGACACGACGCCGGGGTGGGGGCGTTGTCGTAGTGAACCCGTTTCTCCCAAAGGGCGCGGGGATGGAACGTGTAAGCTATCGCCTGTAATGGCGGTTGTTTCGTCTTCTTCGCCTTTGTCTACACCTTTGTTGGTCTCTTTACTTTGGGCTTTCGAGGGGGGGGCTGTTTCTTCCCGAGCTCCATCAGCTTTTGTTCCCTTGTTTTCACGAGAGCTTATGTCGTCCAAGGCAGATTGTTTGTTTTGTAGGGCTTGGCTATCTTGCTGGGCTTCATTTTGCTCTATGGTTTGGCTGTCGGCCAAAGGTTCCTGAATATGGGCCGCGCGTTGGTTTTTTATATTCTCAACAATGCCAAAGGGAGAAATTTCGCCTGTTTTGAGCACCATGAAACCGTATATCATGGCAAGGCCAAGGAAAAAGATTTTCCCCACCGGAAATAGAGTATGTTTTTTGCGCTCGACGAGGGGCTTGGCTTGGAGGGAGGGGTCAGCAAGGGGAGAGTGGGGCATGACATCAGCGTCGTCAACGCCTTTGGTGCCTTCATCAGTACCTAAGGAAATCCAAGGGGTGCTCTGGTCACTGTGCAGTGAGGAAGCGAGTTCTTCTTCGAACTTCGCCGCGGAATCTTCAAAGGTGTTTTCAAGAATGCCTTCCATGGCGATGAGGGTGCTAAGGGGGTGAGCAAGGGGATGCTCAACGGCGGCTTGTAAAATTTTGGTGGCGGGCAGGCGTTGGGGGTCGCCAAGGTTATTTGCCAGTTTTTTGAGAATGACCAAGGGAGTTTCCAGCTTTCCGGCTGACGTGACCACATATTCAAAAAGCAAGGCTTCTGCTTCTTGGGTGTCTTCAAGGGCGCGTAGCTCGCTCTCACTCAGCTCACGGGCGAGGGAGGGCGAGGGTTCAAAGGGGTCAGCTCCAGCAGGGTTACTGCCAGATGGATGCGTTCCAGAGGGAGTCATGTCCTTTTCCTTAAGGCTTTAGCGCTTTGATGTCTTCGTTTTCCCAAGAAGTAAGGTGCGATTCGATAAAATTGTATACCGCTTCATGTTCATCTTTGCCATTGGCAGAGCTGATGTCAAGGGGAGCGCCAAAGGTGATATGGACTTTTTTAGAGGCGATGAGAGGCCCCATATCCTTTATCAGATTGCCTTGAGACCAAGCGTCTGTCTTAAGGGCCACGGGGACAATGGGGACTCCGGCCTTTTTAGCGAGCTTGACCCCAATGGTGTTAAAGCGGCGTTTTTCAAGTTGAGTAGAGCGGGTGCTTTGGGGGAAGATAATAATGCTTCTGCCTTGTTCAAGGCGTTGAGCGCCGCCTTCTAAGACGTTTCGCAGGTCGTCTCTGGGGTTGGAGCGGCCCACCACAATGGGCTCGCGACTTAGGAGAACATGTTTGAAAAAAGGGTAGTGGATGAGGCTTTCTTTCACCACAAAGGTTACATCTTTGCGCGGCTGAATAAGGGCGGGTAAAATGAAGGTCTCCAAGGTACTCATATGGTTACCAATGAAAACAACGGGCGTTTTAATGGCTGTAATGTTCTCCATACCTTCAAGGGAGAATTGAATGCCCGATTCTTCCAGTCCCTTGAAAACGCGCATGCTCGCGTGGGCCCAGTCATCGCCCGTATAGCCTTTCGCAGCTTTTATACCCTCGCTGATGAAAATGTGCATAAGCTTGGCATAAAAGCGCAATGAAGGGAAAAGGCCGCCATGGCGAGGAGGAGAGGTATAGGCGAGGTCGGTGCAGGGGTTCATTCTATCTTCCTTAGAGTAGAGCATGGGTTAGGGTGTCGTTTCTGTTTATGCTAGCCCACGTGGGCGTTTTCATTTGTTCAGGCCAGCGTTTATCAGCTTCCGCTAGGGTAACGACTGGCCTTGTATTCACTTACTGTTGACCATTTATCTGGTCACCGTTGGCATTTTGTCAAGCAATGTGGTTTTTTCGCAGAACCAGTGCCGTCTGTCGCCGAATCAATACCACCATGCGCTGAGGCCGACTTTCTCGGGTCAACGTCAACTTTTACCGAGCCAAGGCCGCTGTCTATCTGGGCGTTATGGGGTCAATGGGACAGTGGGCCAAAAGAGACCCATGACGCCTCTTTCACAGAGCTGGCGCCGTAGCCTGGTATACAATAGCATCGGCTTATTCTTTTTGAGTGCCGGGGGCTTGAGCCGTTGTTTCAGGGCGCTTGGCCCTGTTGCGGCTTATGTTGCGCCACCATGAAGCCAGTTGAGGCTCCTGCCCGTTGTTCCTTGGATAATAAAACTGCCGTCCGAGAAGTTCTTCGGGCAAATAGTCCTGCTCTACCCAAGCGCTGGCGAAGTTGTGTGGATATTCATAACCTTTGCCATAGCCCCACTCGCGCTGGAGTTTTGAAGTGGGGTTGCGCAGGTGCAACGGCACCGGATATTTGCCATGAGCCTTTATTTCCTTGCTGGCGTTGGCAAAGGCGGCATAGGCCGAATTGCTTTTTTTGGCTAGGGCTAAATATATGGCGGTTTCGGACATGGGTAAAAAGCCTTCGGGCATGCCGATTTGCTCTACAGCGTGCATGCAGGCCACTGCGAGGGGCAAAGCCTGAGGGTCGGCAAGGCCAACATCTTCGGCAGCGGAAAGAATCAGGCGGCGACAAATAAAGCGGGGATCTTCGCCCCCTTCGACGAGGCAGGCAAGATAATAGACCGCCGCGTCAGGGTCACTTCCCCGAATGGATTTGATAAGAGCGGAGATAATTTCATAATGGCTATCGCCGTCACGGTCATGGCGCTGGATAATTTCAGGTAAGGCGGCCTTTATGCCCTCGGGGTTTTTTTCTTCATCGGGCAGGGTGGTCACATATTCCACAAGATTCAAAAGAGAGCGGGCGTCCCCCCCGCAAAGGGAGGTCAGCATCTCGATGCTCACAGAATCAAGGGAGAATCCCATGGCTTCGGCGCCCCTTTGGGCAAGGTCGCTGAGGTTGTGGGGCGAGAGAGGCAAAAGACGCAGAACATGCAGACGAGAAAGAAGCTGGCGAGTGACGCTAAAAGAGGGGTTTTCGGTGGTGGTCGCCAAAAGGGTAAGTTCTCCGCTTTCTAAGATGGGCAGGAAAAAGTCTTGTTGGGCTTTGGAAAAACGATGTATTTCGTCCAGTATAAGGACATCGGTTCCAGTGAGAGTGCGGCGTAATTGTTGTAACCCGGCCTCAGGCGCGCTTATGCGCACAACTTTATGACCATGGGCTTTCGCCATAAGCAGAGCCAGCGTTGACTTTCCACAACCGGGAGGGCCGAAAAAGAGCAAACTAGGCAGGCGTTCCGCCCGCAAGAGGTTGTGCAGTTTTTTCTTAATATGCTCCTGACCGACAAAATCATCGAGGGTGTCAGGGCGTAAACGTTCTGGAAGAGGTGCGAGGATACTCATAATTGCTTTGCCCACCAGGCTATGCCCAAGGTAAGAATGGCGGCGGTTTCCCAGCGAAGAATGCTTTTCCCGAGACTTGCGGCCCTAATTCCCGCGCCTTGCAGAAAGTCAACTTCACGGGGTGAAAAACCCCCTTCCGGCCCGACGATGAGCAAGATATCGCCCGCTGTTTGGAGATTTTCTTGGGTGAGATGAACCCCCTTGGTGTCGCCCTCATACAAAAAGAGGGCCTTGGAAAAACGGGGAGCCAGGGCGGCGAGTTCTTCAACGCCTTTTGAAAGGACGGAAACTTCAGGGAGCCAAGGGTTCTCACATTGTTTGGCGGCGGCGATGAGAGTTGCCTGCCACGAATTTTTTTCTTTTTCCGGAAGGCTGGCCTGCGAGAAATCGCCCTGCCAGAACATGATGGCGTGGGCTTCCAGTTCGACAGCTTTTTCCAAAAACCAGCTTCGCCGCAGAGCTTTTGAATAGCCAGGGGCTATGGTGATTCGTTGTTGTGGAGAATCTTCGGTAATGAGGCGTTGGGGCAGTAAGGTAACAGCTTTTTTATCTTTGTTGGCTACGGTAAAAAGGCCGTGTCGTCCCTGCCCGTCAAAAAGTCGAATAGTATCGTTGACCTTGACCCGCACCACCTTATCAAGGTGGTGCGCTTCTGGTCCGGTCAAGAGAAAGGGTTCATGCCACGTTTCAGGGGCAAGGTAAAAGGAAT
>CAZYJQ010000078.1:0-7047 GCA_964647835.1 uncultured Desulfovibrio sp.
TGGCGCCTGAATATATGGACGCCCTTCTTGTGGACAGCCCGTTATTTGGCTTCCCTTTCTCCACCTATGATCTTTCGGCCGTTGTTGATTTTACGGTGCAAATGGACGGAGAAGAGGTGGAATCTATGCAGGTAGCCAAACTTGCTATGCATGATGCGAACCTCGGCGGCGTGTCCTTATCCTTGTTTATGGGAACAGACGCGCTGGACGACCAAGAAACGCCCGTTGTAGCGCCTCAGGCTCAGGCGGGTGAAGGGGAGGGTGAAGGAATCAATGCGCCCATACTAGGGCAGGATGGCTTAAGCCCCTTTGAAGGCGCCAATAGGCCAGGTTATTTTAAAGACATACAGGTAACCGTTACAGACAAAGGGATTTTGAAAACGTTTTTTGACATTGCGGCTGTGCTCAGTGGCATTGTTGAGGTAGAAAATGCCGCCACGGGGGGTGATTTACTCCGTCACGGGGCGGCTGTAAGTCTTGGGGGGCAGTGTTCTCGGTTTGAAGGCGATATGAACAGCGCCTGCCTTAATACCGCGAAGCTCTTGAGTAAAGGCGGGGAGATTGAGTACAAGCTCGCCTTTGATAAGCCTTTGAATATTGATATCGACCCCTATACCTTGCTGGGCGGTGTGCCCGTTAGTTCGAGCTACACGCCTTTGCCCGAAAAATAAGGGGCTGTCTTGGATTGATGTAACCCGTAAGGGAGGCGGCTGTCTTCGTGAGCGGGCGGAGGGCAGGAGAGACAGGATAAATTTTATGGTCTTTTGCGAACGGTCCGTTGTGGACGGTTTGGGGTGGCAGTCTGGGGTTTGCGGAAAACGGCCTGCGGGCTGCATAGCCTGCGGTCTGTGATTTATAGTCTGGGGTTCTCGTCATTGTGTGACCCGTGATTTTGTAGCTCGTATATTCAAAAGCTTATGGGGTGGGCTATTTTGACCGTGTAGCACCGTATCAGCATAGTCTGTATCCTCATCGCACTGTATCATCATAGCGCTGTCCTCCCTTGCCCCCATGAGAATATGGCCTGTAAACACTATGGGAAGTTGACTAGAGATTATCTTGTCTTTCTCCCTAAGGCGGTATATGTAAGGGCGAGTGTTTTGGTCGATATAACAGTTTTATGATGTATTATTTCATGCTGTTTTATACATTTACTGTAACTCATCAGGTATGACGATTGATACCAGCGCATACCGCATTTTCGCCAGATGACTACCTGTCCCTTTGAGGACGATAGGATGGCGTGAGCATACTCTGGTAGGAGATTGTATGAAAATCAGGTTTTTAATTGTACCTCTTTTGTTGGTAGCCTCTCTTTTCGTGGTTACTGGTTGTATGGATAAAGGCGACCCTGCTTGGGGCGAAAAGCAAAAACCTCTTCTTGAAGAGCTTTTGAATAAACCCGCCATTAAGCACGGCGAAATCGCCATTGATTATAAGAAAAAAGAATGGGTTATTCCTAACCTTGAAGTCACCCTGAAAGAAACAGAAGACATGCGTAGCTTTTGTACCATTGAGTCTGTTACGGGTGTTAACGTTGCCCTTGAGCCCATTGCCGAAGAAAATGGCGTGCTTGCTGAAAGAGTTGAACTCAAGGGTCTTTCTTGTCAGGTTGTTGCCAAAAACAGCCCTGCCGAAGGCAACGCGCCCATGAGCGCCTTTAAGCAAGACAGTATGGTCGTTGAAAACCTCAAAGGCAGTAAAGACCTGCAAAAGGCTCTTTTGAGCTTTGGCAGTGAATATTCCATGGATATGCTCAAAGACGCCCGTCTCGACCGTTTTGCCATGAATGGCGTGAGCGTTTTGGCTGGTGGTGTAGAAGCCTCTTCCTTAGAAAGCCTTGAGCTGAAAAATCTGGCTGAAGGTTTCGTGGGCCCTGTTCAAATGAAAAAGCTCACCCTTTCTCCCCCTGCTCCCGGTCTTAAAAATATCATTGTTGATAGCTTGCAGGTTAAGAAAATTGGTAGCTCCAAGTTGCTTGACGAGTTGAAAAAACTCAACGATAGCCCATCTGATATCGCTTTCTCTGCCTTTTTGATGAGCGTGGATTTTGTGCTGGAAGACATGGAATACCAAAACGTAAGCTTTAACTTTGACGGCGACGTTCCCCCTGTTACCATCGCAAAGGCTGTTGGTTCCACCAGCTTTGACGGCAAAACAGGCGCGAGCTCTTCTAAGATGGAAGGCTTGAAAATTGACCCCAAAACCGCCCAGCACTTTGCTCCTGGATTTTTGAAAGACTATGCTTTCAAGCCCGTTGACCTGTCCATGACCACGGATATCAACATTGCTAACAACGAAGGCGAATATACCTTTGATTACAAAAAAATTCAGGTGACCGATCCTTTGCTCGGTAGTTTAAATATGGCTTTTGGCCTTATCGGCGGCAATGACCTGTTCCAGTTCTCTGGCGCTGGCGATATGCCTCAGGTAAAAGTAAAAGGGTTCACTGTTAACCTTGAAGACATCGGCTGGTCTGACATGGCCTTTGAAATAGCCTCCCTTGCTAGCGGCAGTGGGCTTGAAGGCGCCTCCGCCATGCGTATGATGGCTGTGGCCGGCTTGCAGATGCAGTGCGGTCAGTTGCCTGCCAACCTTCAGGGCGCTTGTAAAGACACCGCTTCTTTCCTTGAGAAGAAAGGTACCATCGAATATTCCTTTAACCCTGCGCAGCCTCTGGAGCTTGGTAATAACTTGCTTCAAGACGCCGACAAGGTAGAGGTTGTTTCGAAATACACGCCTGCCAAGTAAATTAGCGACGCTTTAAAAACGTCTGGATAACAAATAACTGGGGGTTGCCTTATGCAGCCCTCAGTTTTTTGCCTGTTATTAACTGATAATCTTGTCAATCGCCTTGTTGCAGGATATAGAAAGGCATTATAGCGAAAAGTATGCGAAAGTAGAGTGAACCGTGTGGCGGGCGATAGCTTTCAAAGTGGTGGGCGATAGCCCTCAAAATCTCTCTCGCGCTTTTATAACAAAGAGAAGTTTCATGTATGATTGGACAGTAAGGGCTCGTGAAGTTCTAGCCATTGAAATAGAAGGGTTGCAACAGGTTTATGCGAATCTGGACGCTTCTTTTTCCGAAGCTGTTGAAATATTGGCAGCTTGCAAAGGTCGTGTCGCCATTACGGGTATCGGTAAATCCGGCCTCATAGGAAGAAAAATGGCAGCGACTATGACCTCCACTGGAACTCCCGCTTATTTTTTGCACCCCGTTGAAGGGGCGCATGGTGATCTTGGATCTATCAGAGACGAAGACGTGGTTATTGCCATTTCATACTCTGGGAAAAGCGTTGAGGTAAATGCTATTTTGCCCGCTTTGAAGAGTATGGGTGTTACCATTATTGGTATAACTTCTGGTCTTGCTTCGCCCATGGCTCAACTGTCTGATGTTGTTTTGAATGCCCGGATTCCCCGTGAAGCGTGTCAGATAAACATGATTCCCACGGCGAGCACCACGGCGACCCTTGCCTTGGGCGATGCTTTGGCCATGTGTTTAATGGATAAAAAATCCTTTACGGCGAGTGATTTTAAACGCTTTCATCCGGGTGGAGATTTGGGGCAGCGTCTCAAACTTTCCGTAAGCGATATTATGCATGAGAATGTGCCCATGTGCGGATTGCAAAGCTCTTTAGCCGAAGCCCTGCGGGTTTCAGAAAAAGGCGGATTTGGGGCAGTGGTTGTAATCAATAGCGAAGGCAGGCTCGAGGGGGTTATCACGGATGGCGACATTCGGCGCCTCATTAACGCCGGAGGCTTTCAACTTGAGGCCAGCGTTGAGGGCTGTATGACGAAAAACCCAAAGTTTGCAGGTAAAGAGCAAAGCGTTGCCGAGCTTATGGATATTATGGAAAAAAGGGGCATCACCATTGTGCCGGTGGTTGATAGCGCGCATAAAGTTATTGGCATTGTGCACATGCACGATATTTTAGGCAAAGGGCTCATAACCTTTTCTGCTTAATACTTCTTTTATTTTTAACGGCTCAGTATAAAGGCCAGTATGTTTAACGCATTTTATAAAGTTGCCCTTTTGGGCAGGCCCAACGTTGGTAAGTCAACGCTTTTTAACCGTCTTATTCGGAGCAACCGCGCCATTACCCATGACAGGCCGGGCGTAACCCGTGACCGCATGGAAGGTATAGTGCAGTCCAAAAATGGCGACAAATTCACCCTCATTGATACCGGTGGCGTGACCCTTGAGTCTGAAAGTCGCGTGACCCAAGGGCCAGAAGAACTCCATGGCTTTGAAGAAGCCCTTTTGGCGCAAGCTCAAGAAGCTGTCGATGAAGCGGTGCTTTTGTGCTTTGTTGTGGATGGCAGGGACGGGCTTACTCCCTTTGATAGCCATTTAGCTGACTTTTTGCGTAAACAAAATAAACCACTTTTATTGGTGGTAAACAAGGTTGATGGGCCAGAACGAGCTGACCTGCTCATGGCGGAATTTCACCAACTGGGTTTTGACATCCTCCCCGTCTCAGCCTCGCACGGGTATAATGTGCGAGAACTGGAAAAAGAGATTTTCAAACGCCTGGACGACATAGCCCGCAAAGAAGCCCTTGAGTTGGCTGGTGGACAGATAATCGAGTCAGTGGGGGATGGGGAAGGCGAGGCGGAAATAGTTTTGCCGGAACATATGCAGGGGGCTACCAAACGTCAGAAAAAAAGGATGTTGGCTGAACTTGTGGCGGAGCAAAAATCTGCCCGGGAGCAAAGCCTTGCCGATGAAGCGGACGGGGTTGTTGCTCCAGACGCTTTGGATAATAGCGATTTCGCCGCCAGTCTTTCCAGTGACGCTGGTGATGCTCATGAGTATATTGATGGGCAAGACCCCGCCTTTGCTGAAATGGCAGTTCGTTACGACGAGGACGAAGCTCTTCTTGACGACAGATTAAGCGACATGGGCGACATGGGCGACATGGGTGACATGGGTGACATTGTTGACATGGGTGAGGAAGATTTCCAGTCTGGTGATGGTGGGTTTGGCAAAGCAGAGTCAAGGGGACAAAGCGACCAAGGCACTTCCAAGGAAGCGACGGGCGAGACAGCCCAAGCTGGTGATGATTACAGTCTGCCCTTTTACACCGCCGACGGGCCCTTGCGTCTTGCCCTTTTAGGGCGGCCTAACGTTGGTAAGTCCTCGTTGGTCAACGCCATGGTCGGGGAACAGCGGATGATTGTGAGCGATATTGCCGGCACCACCAGAGATAGTGTTGACGTGGCAGTGGAAATTGATGACGAATCCTGTGTTTTTGTGGACACGGCCGGGGTGCGCAGGCGGTCAAAAATTGTTGATACTGTCGAGCGCTACAGCGTGAACTCTTCCCTTAAAAGCACTACCAAGGCGCATGTGACATTGCTTATGCTCGACGTGAGCGAAGGGTTGACAGCCCAAGACAAGCGCTTGATTGAGCTTTTGAACGAACGCAAAACACCCTTCATGGTGCTGGTGAATAAGGTTGACTTACTTGCCAGCGACGAGCGTCAGCAGGTGGAAAAAGATATTAAAGGGGCATTGATTTTTTGCGATCACGTGCCAGTGCTCTTTATTTCGGTTTTAAAAAAGCGCAACCTGAAACGCATTGTACCCCTTGCCAAAAAAATTCGTACCGAATGCGGAACACGGGTGACAACGGGGCAGTTGAACAAAGGGATGACGCAAGTTTTAGACAAGCACCAGCCCCCCATCGTCAAAGGCGCCAGAGCCAAGTTCTTTTATTTAACGCAAGCGGAAAGCGCGCCGCCGACCTTTGTGTTTTTTGTCAACAGCGCCGATAGGGTGTTGCCTTCTTATGGGCGTTACCTTGAAAAATCTTTGCGTAAAATTTTTGGCATTCAATACGCCCCTGTGCGCTTGCACTTCAGGTCATCACATACCAAGAGAAAGCGCAAAAAATAGGGCGCTCGGTTGTAGGGTTGTTATTTGGTGAGCCTCACCCCTTGGGATTGCGACTCCCATCGGATGTGACAGCGCTTTGTCCCATTGTCGGCGAGTAGCAGGCCATGACTTCGGGGTTTCGGGGCTTCATTGTAGAGTTGAGTAAGTAAAGCAGAAGGCGTTCATGCATGAATGCATGAAAGTGACCTTCTTGGTGCCTTGGGGTAGAGCGAGAGATTAATACGAGAGGCGAAGCCCGCGCGGGTGGGGGCTTCGTGACAGTGTGAAGGTGAGACGCTCGCCACGAGGGTTATAACGAGAGAGATATATGCCGGATGACATAAAGCGGGGTTTGAACCCTGAAGTAAAAGACGAAATCAACGGAAAAGCCGAAGAAAAAGCCAGCGCCCAGGGTATCATAGAGTTGCTGCAAGGGACTTGCGATGAAGAACGCCATCGCCTGCAGGCTATTTTTGATATGCTACCCTGCTATGTCGCTCTTATTGATTCTGAGCATAAGGTACGTTTTTATAATAAGGCTTACAAGGATCTTTTTGGGATTTCAAGTTGCCATTGCTACGAGGCCATGCAAAAGTTAAAAGCTCCCTGTCAGTCCTGTCTAGCCTTTGACGCTTGGGGGCGTTCGCAGTCTTGTGTTACCGAATGGATCCATGCTGACAAAAAGGATGCCTTTCGTTCTTACAGTTACCCCTTCTCCGATGTGACCGGTGAAAAACTTCTTCTTCAGGTAGGGTTTAGCATCGGTTCTAACTTACGAGTGCGCCAAGCCCTTGATTTATCAGAGTCTAGCTTTAGGACGGTTACCGATAACCTCTCCATAGGTATAGCCGTGGTTGCCCTTGATTTAAGTATTATTGGCGGCAACGCGCGTATGGAGCATTGGCTTTCGGAGTCTTTCAAGCGCGGGAGGAATTTATGTCAGGTGCTGCGCTGTAACGGGAAGCACGCCCTGCCTTTAATCGCCGGGGAATATTGTCCGGACTGTCCTTTTGGCTTGGCATTGCGCGACAGAGCCAGCCATGAAAAACAAGTCACTGTTCATTTTAAGTCCTTAGGCCGCCGAACGGTTCGTTTGGTTGCCTGTCCCATTGTCGACCATAGGGGGCGGGTGCGGGCGATGGCTTCAATGCTTGAGGATATAACCAAGC
>CAZYJQ010000079.1:0-6664 GCA_964647835.1 uncultured Desulfovibrio sp.
GCCAGCGATACCCTGAAATTTGACTCCTTAAGCGTTGCTTCCATGAGGGGAATGGCGCGCGGGGTTGTGGGGCGTGTGGTGGATAATAAGGCGTTTTTTACCCAAGCAATTTCCGTGAAGCGTCCCCGCCTGCCTTTCCCCGTGACGGGCATAAAAAGCAGGGTACCGCTTATATCCTGTTATCCAGGCATGATGACCGAGGATATTGTCTGGCCTTGTTTACCCTTTGTTTCTTCTGATGATGTGTATGATGACGCAAGAAATGATATAAAGTCTGAGGGGGCTGAGGTCATAGACGCTTATGCGCCAAGCCCCATTCTCGAGATTCTTAAGGGTCGTGTTTCCCCTGCGGAGCTTTTGCCTGATGGTATGGTTTTGGAAGGGTTTGGGGCGGGTAATGTGCCGCCGGGAATATTGGACTTTGTCGGTTTTTTATTAAGGGAAGATGTGCCAGTGGTACTAGCCAGCCGTTCTCCCTTGGGGGGGGTTATGCCCCTTTATGGATATACCGGAGGCGGTGGCGAACTTTTGCATAAGGGCGTTCTTTCAGCGAAAACCTTATCTGCCATAAAAGCTCAGTTGTTACTCAAAATGGCCCTTGCCAGTGGTTGTTCCAAAAGCATACTGAAAAATATTTTTGATGAGCTGTAAGCAAGCCGCAAGCTGGGTCTGGGATAATTATGCTTCGAATTTTACATACTTCTGATTGGCATTTGGGCCGCTCGTTGTTGAATAAGCGTCGCCATGCCGAACATGAAGCCTTTCTTGGTTGGCTTCTTCGTACCATTGAAGAGCAGGCCATTACCGTTCTTCTTGTGGCGGGAGATATTTTTGACACCGCCACCCCAAGCAACGCTGCCCAACAGCTTTATTATGATTTTTTAACTCGCCTTGGCGCAACCCCCTGTCGCCATGTTGTTATAACGGCTGGCAACCACGATTCACCTTCATTTTTAGGGGCTTCGCGCGGTATTTTAGAACGCTGCGGCGTCCACGTCATTGGGGCAACGCCCCATCCCCAGGAAACGGTTTTGGTGCTTGATTCGCCCCAAACAGAAGGCGGAGCCGTGGTTGTTTGCGCCATTCCTTTTTTGCGTGAGAGGGAGGTAATGCGTTCGGTGGCTGGTGAGTCCCTTGACAACAAAGAAGAACGATTCTTTGAAGGAGTGCGCGATTATTACGCCAAAGCCGTAGCGGAAGGCGAAGAGAAACGCCAAGCCCTTGGCGCGGATGTCCCCTTAGTGGTTTTGGGTCACCTTTTTACAGCCAACGGCACTGTTGAAGAAGGTGATGGCGTGCGTACCTTGCACGTGGGCTCCTTGCAGGGTATCCCTGCCAGTATTTTTCCTGATAATGCCGATTATGTGGCTTTGGGGCATTTGCATTCAGCCCAGCTGGTAGGAGGAAACCAGCGCGTCCGCTATTCGGGTACGCCTTTTGCCATGAGCTTTAATGAAGCGGGGCGAAAGAAAAAAGTGTGTTTGATACGGGCAGAGGGGCGCGCCATTGAGGTGGAAGAATTGGACGTACCTTCCTTTCAACGTCTAGAAAAAGTGCAGGGCGACCTTGACGCTGTCAGCGCCCGCCTCATGGCGCTGGTTGCCGAAGGGGAGTCGGTCTGGGTTGAGGTCGACTATACAGGCGCGAGGCTCATTGGCGATTTACGCGAGCAACTTTATGCACTTGTGGAAGGTTCGGCTGTTGAGATTTTACGCATTAAAGACAGGCGCATGATGGACGAAGTACGAAAATTACACGCTCCCGCCATGGCGCTGGAAGAAATGACCATGGATTCGGTCTTTGCCCATTGTCTTGAAGAAAAGCAAATCCCCGAGGAACAGCGTCCTGAATTAACCCGCCTTTTTCATTCCATTGTGCAAGAGCTCCACAGGGGGGAGGACGAGTGAAAATTCTTCGTTTGAGTTTTACCAACCTCAACTCCCTGCAAGGGAGCTGGGAGATTGATTTTACCCATGCGTCCTTTGCTTCGGAAGGGATTTTTGCCATTACAGGGCGAACGGGAGCAGGAAAATCGACAATTTTGGATGCCATTTGTCTGGCTCTTTTCGGACAAACGCCGCGATTAAAGGTTATCAGCGCCAGCACAAATGATATTATGTCTCGCCATACGGGAGAGTGTAGCGCAGAGGTGGATTTTAGCACCCATAAGGGCAGTTATCGGGCAAGCTGGTATCAGAACAGGGCGCGTAAAAAAATTGACGGCGCCTTGCAACAGCCTAAACATACTCTTGCGGAATTAGAGACAGAAACCTTTCTTACGGAAAAAACAACGGACACGGTGCGAGCGGTTGAGGAAATTACCGGACTGAATTTTACCCGCTTCACCCGCTCTGTTTTGCTGGCCCAAGGAAGTTTCGCGGCCTTTTTACAAGCTCGTGACGATGAGCGCTCGGATGTTTTGGAACAACTCACAGGTACTGAAATTTATAGCGATATATCCATTGCGGTCTACAATCAGACCAAAGAAGAACGCGTGAAATTGGAGCGCTTACAGGAGAGCGTTCAGGCTTTGCGACTATTAAGCCCAGAAGAGCGCGAAACCCTCGAGGCGCAACTTGGCGAGGAAGAGAAAAAGCGAAACGCTCTACAGGGCGAGCTAGAGCGCCTGCAAGGGGCGGCGAACTGGTTTAAAGCCCTGAGCCAGCTTCAAGAGGAGTTGACCCAGATAGAGGCTAAAAAAGGAAGCCTTGCTCGTGAAAAAGAGGCTTTTCTACCTTTGCAACAAGCTTTGGCTTTGGCTCACAAAGCCCTTGAACTGGACGCGCCCTATACGGCCTTGACCAGCCAGAGACTCCATCTGGCTGAGCTTAAAAAAGAATCCGCCTTGGCTCTGGCGAGTTTGGCGGAAGATGAAAAAAAACTTGTTTTATTGGCGGAGCAACGAGGGCAGGCGGAAACATCTTTATCGGTCCTGCGTAAAAAACATCAGGAAGATAGGCTTGTTCACAGCAAGGTGCGAGAGCTGGATATACAGCTTGAACAACAGGTAAAGAATGAGCAAGCCGCGGGCGCTTCCCTTGAAAATAGCCGCACCGAAGCCACCGAAGCCTTGCGAAACGCCACAGCTAAGCGAGGGGAGGTTTTAGCGGTCTACGAAACCGCCCTGGCCCTGTATTGCCGAAAATTTGTGCGAAGTTCTCATGAAATTTTAAAGGATGATTTTTGGCCCATGGAGCGCTTGGGACAAAAAATTATTGAACTGCTTCAAGAAAAAGCCTTGACCACGAAGGATTTTGATGAGGTCTTCAGGCAGACCGAAGAAGCTGAAAAAAACGTTGCTATCGCCCAAGCCCAAGGGCAAAGGAGCCAGCAGGAGCTTGAGCGAGAGCAAAAAAAACTTGAGGCTGTGCATCTGAAGCGAGAAAGGCTTTTTGCAGGGGAAAAGAGAACGGTCACTCGGGGGTATCATGACGAGACGCAAGGGCGCATTGAAAAAATTCAAGAAGTTCTTGGTCTTGTTGCTCAACCCATGGAAACCGCCGGTGAGTACCACAAACAGCAAAAAGCCCTTGTTGAAAACACCCAGGCTATTGACTGGGTTACGCAAGAGATTGAGGACGCTGAACAGCAGGTGAATATGTGGCGCGAAAAACTGGAAGAGCTTGAGAAAACGAGTCTTGTCCTAGCCCTGCAGGGGCATCGCAATCATCTTGCTAAAGGGCAACCCTGCCCTTTATGCGGATCTCTGGAGCACCCTTATAGAGAGGGGGCCTTGTTGGAGTCTGGCTCTGAGTTAACGCCTGAGCAGTGCTCTGAAAGGGGGCTTGATGCAGAGTCTGGCAAGAGCCTTGAAGCAACCTTAGCGGAGTGTAAGGCGGCTGTCAGCCAAGGGGAAGGGCGCCTTGGTCTCCTTCAAGGCAGGTTGGCAGAAGCGCGGGGGCGTGGAAAGGTTCTTTTGGAACAACGGGCTTCCTATGAAAAACGCTTTGGGGAACAATTGTTGCCTCTGCTTGGTGGTATCGTCCCTTTACAAGCCTTTAGCCAAGAGAATTATCCCTTAGACGCCTTTTCTGCGGGTGAAACAGCCCTTAAGGATATTGCAGACTTTCCACAGCTTGGTGAAAAGCTTAGGGAAGATTTACAAGTGCTTTATGAACATGAAGTAGCTAAACGCAAGGCTTTGCGAGCGAAATTAGATGAGGGCGAGGGTCTGGACAACGAGATGGAAGCCCTAAATAGGAGCCTTGTTGGACTCAGGGCGACTTGTGACATTAACGCTCGTGGGATGCAGGAAGCAACCATAGCCGTTGAGGGGCTTCGAGGTAAGCTTGAGGTCTTGCGTCAAAAGCAAAGGGCTCTTACGGGTGATTTGTCTGGAAAAATTGCAGAGTGGCGTAAGCTTGTTTGTCCCTTGGGGCACACTCCCAGCCTGCCTCAAAATTTCATGTCGGCGTGTCTTGATACCCTTCCCCCCGTGCCGTCTTTTCTGGTGGCTGATGCGGAAGTGCTTATGCAGTCGTGGCTTCATAAAAATCAGAGTAAAATGCTAGAGGCCCTTGGAAGTGTGACACCTCCCCTTGGTTGTGAAAGGGAAGCCAGGCTAGGAGAAGCCCGGCAAGGGGAAAACGGGTGCCAGCAAGGGGAAGGAGATATCGGAAAGAACCTGCATAATCTTACTGCTGAACAGGTTGAAGGCTGGCTTGGGCAACTTTTAAACCTGCGTGAGCGCTGGTTGGAGCTCGATACTCAATGGAACCAGAATCGACAACGACTCGAGACGATTTTGCCCCTTATGACACTGGCGGAAGAGGGTGTTCAAAAAATACAAAAAGTCGTTGAGGAGCAGGAAGTTCTTTATGAGGCCAAGAGGGCGGAGCGGAAAAAAACCCTCCATGAGCGGCATGTTTTATTTGGTGAACAACGCCTTGAGGATATTGAAAAAAACATGAACCGCTTGGAAGGTGAAGCTGACGAGCGCTTGAGACAAAGTGCTTCGAGAGAAAACGCCGTGTTAGGGAGGATAGAGGCCACACGTCGCCAAAGTGATGAACTTATGGCAAAAATGCAGGCGAGCGAACACAATCTCTCAACGGCAGAAGGGGCCTTCAAAGAGCAACTTGCGGCCCATGACTTTGCTGACGAAGAAGCCTTGAACAAGGCCAGTTTGCATACCCTTAGACGTAAGGAGCTGGAAAGGCAAGCTCAAGAACTCGCCAGCCGTCAAATTGAGCTTGAAGGACAAGAGCGGGAAAAAAAGCTTTTGCTGAAAGAAAAACAGCAACAACCTCTTTCAGAGGAGAGTGAAGGCGCTGTTGTTGAGAAAATAGGTCTTGTTCAAAATGATATGCGTCAATGTGGGGAAAGTATCGGGAGTTTACGAGAAAAAATCGAGCATAACGCCATGCAGGAACGGCAACGACAGGGGCGTCTGGCAGAGATAGCGGCGCAGCAAATTGAGTTTGGGCGTTGGGAAACCTTGAACGCGCTCATTGGACATAGCGAAGGGAAAAAGTTCAGGCGATTTGCCCAGGGGCTGACCTTTGAAGCCGTAGTGAGTGAGGCTAATACTGTGCTGGCGCGATTGAGCGAGCGCTATACTCTGTTGCGCGATAAGGAAAATCCCTTGGAGCTTAATGTTTGCGATAGTGATCAGGCAGGGGAAATTCGCTCTACCCGCAACCTTTCCGGTGGGGAGAGTTTTATTGTGAGCCTTGCTTTGGCGCTGGGGCTTTCAAGCATGGCAAGCCGCACTGTTCGGCTGGATTCCTTGTTTTTGGATGAGGGCTTTGGCGCCCTTGATGAAGATTCCTTAGATGTGGCCCTCGATGTTTTGGCTTCCTTGCCAGACGACGGGAAGGTTATTGGCATAATCTCACATGTTAGCTCCTTAAAAGAGCGTATCCGTAAGAGTATTCAAGTGATTCCCATGGCAGGCGGGCGCAGCAGACTCGAAGAAGGCGAAGGAGTAAAGGCTTTGTAAGGGTAGTTACTGTTCTCCAATCAAGATTGCTTAGTAAGAACTCTTGGCCTTTTCCCCAAGGGGTGGACTATGGAGCTATTGAGGTACTGATAAAAGACCACAGAAGACTTGCGAAAAGGGCGAGGGTATAGGCTCCGCAGAGGAGGGCTTGATTGCGGGGGAGGGGGGAGAGGGTTTCCCAGGGGGCTGGGTTATCGAGCTTACGGCTGGCTATGGCGATGGCTTGGGACCAGGTTTGTTCGGCTAATATGCCCAAGAAGCGAGGAAGGGCCATTCGCCAATAAGCGAGTCCTTGTACAGGTAAGTGGCGTAAAAGGGTCGCGTGGCGAATGGAGTCTAGGGTTTCAAAAATACGGGGGATATAGTTTAACAGAAGGGCCAAGGCCAAGGCCAGTTTCCAGCTGTGATTGTTGCCCAAAAAGGCTAATGGCCGCAAGCTCCAGCTAAAGGCACAGGCCAGACTGTAGGCGGAATAAGCGCCAGCAAGCAACAGTCCTAATAAAACAAGGGACGAGAGTTGAACACAGAAAATTCCCGTCTGCAAAAATTCGGCGCTATGGTTCTCTATCCATTGGAGGAGTCCTTGTTGTAAGCTTCCTTGCTCAAAGCTCTCCCTAAAATATTCAGTGAAATGGGTAAAAAGCGTTGTGTCGGTGTTTTTAAAAGTGGCGAGCCAATCATTTTTTTGCGCCCACAAGAGAGGGGCATATTGCATAATAATTT